>CAKORS010000025.1 GCA_934101605.1 uncultured Bacilli bacterium | reverse complement strand
GTTATGAGCCGGATGCTCTAACCAACTGAGCTAAGGGTCCATTTCATTTGACTTCTTTATATTAACACAAATAATTCATAAAAATCAATATATTTTATGAATTTTTTTATAAAAAAATACATTATTCAAATATAAAAACAAATAACAACTAAAAAAGACTGTTTAAACAGTCTTCATATTTTTAATATTGTTTTTGTTTTTTTAAAACAACAACCCCAACACCTGCTAAAGAAAGCATTCCTAAAGCAACATATTTTATAATATTATCTCCAGTATTTGGATTCTTTACATTACTACTATTACCACTATTACTTGAATTATATCCTATAATTGCATAATCACTTAAATGAGTAGTAGTAAACTTAATCATACCATCTTCTAACTTAGCATCAAACTCTTCTTCTAAAATATGATCATGATTAAAATATAATACTTTGTAAGAATCATAATTTCTTAAACTTCTATCAATAGCAATTGAAATAGTAAATTTACCATTCTCCATTGGCCAAACTTCTACTCCATCAACCATATTAATTTCATATAAACCAATAAATTTTAAATCTTTAATTTTTTTGTTATTTTTATATTTACCAATAGCTTGATCTTTTGCTTCCTTTGCATTATCATCACTATATTTATTAATTTCTAAATATAAAGTTTTATCAAAAGGTGTTTCACTTTCTATAGTTCCATTAGTATTACTAGAACCACTTGTACCAACTTCTACATTAGGTTTAACAACATAACCATCCTTTGTACTTACTGTTATATAATTATCACTAGTATAATCAAAAACATCACTTGAGAAAGTTCCTCCAGTAATATTAGTTACAACCTTTCCTGAATAAACTCCATAGCCTGTAGCAGGTGTTGTAACACCAATATCACTTAAACTTAATACATTATATGCTCCTCTTTTTAAAGAATCTGTTACAAGTTTTGCACTTCCAGAAATATTTACTGTTATTTCTTGTTCTACTTTACCATAATCATATATAGCAACAGCACTACCTTTTCCATTCTTAACATTAAATGTTCCGCCAGTTATATTTAATTCTAATTTATTAGAATAATTACCCTTAGCAGTATAAGTTCCGCCTAAAACTACTAATGCATCTGGTAAAGCAATAGGTTTGCTATCAGTATAGCAGTCTTTTGGATCTTTAAATGAAGAATCCTTAGCATTAATTGTTCCACCAGAAATATCAACAATACCCATTCTTAACTCTATTCCACCATTTAATATTCCACCTGTCATCTTAAGACTTACTGGGCTTGGTTGATAAATAGCAGCATATTCTTTAGAAGTTAACTCTCCACCATAAACCTCAAAATATGTTACACCAGTTGTATTATTTCCTGCTACTGCAGAATAACGAGATTCTATACTACCATCATTAATAATTACAGTAGCACCATCAAGAGCATAAATACCATAACCATTGTCATTTACAATTGCTCCACCATTTAATATAAATTTAGAAGTTTCAACCCAAATACCAGCAGCACTGGCAGTAGTTCTTGAATTAGCAATTAACTTTCCACCTTTTACACTACTATCAATAGTAAAAGTCTTTCCACCTTCTACTCCAAATATAGCCTTTAATGTCATACCATTCAAATCAAGATTTACATCTTTATTTATTACAATTCTTTCATCATCTGTAGTATAATCATCATCCATAGCATCAATGGGATTTGCTAACTTACATTCTCCTCCATTGCTTAAGCAATCTTTTAAAGTTGCAACATCTGTCACTTCTTTTGCATTAACAACAAATGTAAACATAAACATTGAAATTAATGCAACAACAAATAAACTTATCTTTTTCATAACTCTCCTTTCATCTTATACCTAAATATTATCATAAAAAAAATTAAAAAACAATATATTATTAAAAAATTAAAAGCCTTTACACATTTTATGAAAAAATAACAAAAAAAATGAATCAAAATTATTTTTGATTCATTGCATTAAGTAAATTAACTTTAAACATATCTTTCTTAGCATTAGTCTTAGAAATCATTACACCTTTATAAGTAGACAACTCACTTCTGTGTCCTTCATCTAATATACTATCTGGAGTTATATTAGTAAGTAAAACTAAATTCTTATCTAAATAAACTGTATAATGTAAAACTATATCTCCATGAACTTTAGAAAATAAAGCATCTGTTGGTAACTTAAGTTCATAATTTAAAGTATTGTCCTTTAATGATTTTGAAACTTGTTCTCCTAAAAAGTTACCTTCTCTAATCTTTGGATAGTATTCAAACACTAATTTTTTATAAGCCAACATATTATATTTTCTTACAGATCTTTCTTTTTTTCTAAATTCATTTTCATTTTCATATTCAAAATGATAACCTAACTTATTTTCCATATTACCTAACCCCCTACTACTCTGGTAATCTTTTTTAAGTGTCTAAATTATAGCACAATTATCTAAAAATGTCAAATATTTTTAAAAATATCCTTATTCTACAAGCAAATCATCAAGTAACTTTACACTATAACCTTTTTGTTTTATATAATTTAACATCATTTCTAAAGACTTTACTGTATACTTATTATCATTAAATTTTATAATTATACCATTACTTAAATAATTCTTTAAATTAGAATAATTATCAATTGAAATACCCTTTATAGTATACATACTTAGTTTCTTACAAAAAGATATAATTTCCTTATCATTATCACTATAACAATACTTATTATCTTTTTTAGTATATCTATAAATTAAAGAATTAGTATACTTTAATCTAGTAGAATCATACTTACCATCATACCCTAAATTACCCAACATATTACCATTTTTAACTATTTCATTTATATAATCATTATTACTTTCTAAAAGTTTACCATCCATAAAAAAATAAGCATTAATATTAGTTCTTTTCAAAATATCTTTAATAATAGATATACTATCCATATCATCTAACACAAATACAATAGCTACCTCCTTTTTAGTATCACTAGCTCCCACTACAAAATTATCATAATTATTCTTAATACTAACCTTAGGATAATCATTAATAAAAACAAGTAAATTCTTATTATACTCACCAAGCTTCTTCATCTTAGCATAGCTTTCATCAACATCAACTTTAATACCAGAGACTCCTGAAGTAATAGTGTCATCTTTTATATAAGCATTAACAGATTGAATTTCATATTTTGATTTTACATTAACTATCTCCTGCATAATAGGATCTTTACTTCTAGATAAATCCATTATTTTATTCATATAATAAAAACTAAAACAAGTAAGTGCACATATACCAATAATTTGAAAAGCTTTCTTCATCAATATCACCTGTTATATTTTATGAAAAAAAAAGAAATATTTAACAAGAAATATTCTTTCTTTTTTGACACTTTATACAATAATAACTACTTCGTCCATTAATCTTATCTCTTCTTATAATAGAACCACATATTAAGCATTTATCCCCCTCATGTTTATGAACCAATAATTCATTTTGAAACAAACCACTTACACCTTCTTCTGAAGTATAACTTCTTATTGTAGTTCCACCTTCTTCTATAGCTTTATCTAAAACCTTCCTAGTATTATTTATTATATTATCTAAATCAACATCATTTAAATCCTTTGGCTTTTCATAAGGATTAATTTTAGATAAAAACAATATTTCATCAGCATATATATTACCTATTCCTGTAATAATACTTTGATCAAGTAAAGCAGTCTTTATAGGTATACTCTTTAATTTATACTTTTCCCTTAAATAATTACAATCTAAATCTTTATCCCATGGTTCAAGCCCTAAATCCTTTAATGGTGTTTTTGTTAACAACTCATTCTTATAAACAAAATACATCCTACCAAATTTTCTTACATCTTTATATCTAAGTTCAAATTGATTATCTATATTAAAAATAACATGTTCATGTTTTTCTATTTTACTTCCTATATCTCTATAAACATATTTTCCTTCCATTCTAAGATGACTGAGTAAATAAAAATCATCTAATACAAAAATAATCCATTTACCTCTTCTTTTAATATCATTAATAGATTGATTCTTTATATTTTTATTTATAAAATCTAAGTCTTGTCCTTCAAAAATATTAGAATAAACAATATTAATATCTTTAATAGTCCTATTTAATAATTTCTTTTTTAATGCTTTTCTTACAGTTTCAACTTCTGGTAACTCTGGCACAATCATCACTCCTATTTTTCTGGAATCATCTTAATACTAACAAACTTAATTATATCTTCCTCTAAAATTTTATCTTCCAATTCGTTTCTCTTTTTATTTGCATCATGAAAACTTAAATCACTACTTAAATAAATTTCAATATAACATACAAATTCATTACCATACTTTATAGTCTTAATATTTTTTAGTTTTATATCATTATCTATCTTATTATTAACTACCTCTAAAACTAAATCACTAGTTTTTTCCTCTCCAATAAGAAAACTTGTTTCCTCTCTTATTATCTTAAATCCTGTAGAAATAATAATTATAGAAATAACAATACTTCCTACCATATCCACATACTTAAAAATATATATCTTATTTGATAATAACGAAAGAAGTATAATTACCAAAGAAAAAGTTCCAGATAAAACATCCATCTTACTTTCCTTAGAACTAGATATAAGAACTGGAGAATCAAGTTCTACTCCTTTTCTATATAAATATTTTGATAAGAAATATTTACTAATAATAGTAACAGCTACAAGTATCGATAAAAACCGTTTAGGCTTCTTAAGTCCCTCTTCAAAAGATTCCCTAAGCATAATAACCCCTATAAATATAATTATAACTCCTAAAAATAAACTAACTATATTCTCAAGCTTCCCATGTCCAAAAGGATGTTCCTTATCCGCTGGTTTCATACTAAATTTTATTCCTAAAAATGAAAACACATCAGCAAAAAAATCAGATAAAGAATGAACACCATCAACCAAAACAGTCTTTGAATTACCAAATATTCCTCCTAATATTTTAATTATACTAAGAAAAACATTGGTAAAAACGCTCATTAAAAGCACTTTCCCCTTTCTCTTCAATTAAATCACCTATTTAGCTTCATACCAATCTTTACCACTATTAATAGAAACCTTTAGTGGTACATTTAATTTATATGTATTTTCCATCTTTTCTTTAACTATTTTTACCACCTTATCATATTCTTCTTTATAAACATAAAATAGAAGTTCATCATGAACTTGAATAATCATTTTACTTTTCAATTCAAGCTTATTAAATTCATCATATATCTCTATCATAGCTTTTTTTAATATATCAGCACTAGTTCCCTGTATAGGAGTATTAAGAGCCATTCTCTCTCCCATCTTACGAACCATATAATTAGTATTTTTAAGTTCATCAATAACTCTTATTCTTCCAAATAAAGTAGTAACATATCCATTTTCCTTAGCATCCTCTATCTCTTTATTCATATAATCATTAATACCTGGATAAGTTTCCAAATAATTATCAATAAACTTTTTAGCATCATTAACATTTATTCCTAAATCCTCTGATAAACCAAAACTAGATATTCCATATAATATACCAAAATTAACAGCCTTAGCATTTCTTCTCATAAGAGGAGTAACATCCTCTTCACTAACATGATATATATCCATTGCTGTTTTCGTATGAATATCAATACCACTGTTAAAAGCATCTATCAAATTACGAGCCCCAGACATATGAGCAAATATTCTAAGTTCTATTTGACTATAATCACAAGATAATAAAACAGTATCATCTAAAGCTACGAATGCTTTTCTAACAAGTCTAGAATAATCAGCTCTAACTGGTATATTTTGTAAATTAGGATTAGTTGACGAAAGTCTTCCTGTTCTAGTTAAAACTTGATTAAAAGTTGTATGAATCTTACCATCATCTTTTATACATAAAGAAAGTCCTAAAGCATAAGTACTATAAAGTTTAGATAAAGCTCTATATTCTAATACCTTATCAACAATCTCATAATTTCTTACCTTCTCTAAAATATCAATACTAGTCGAATAATTATCATCATTTATCCTTTTAGGATAAGGAATACCTAACCTTTCAAATAATACTTTTCCTAATTGTTTAGGTGATAAAATATTAAACTCTAACCCAGCTAAATCATAAATAACTATAGATAAATTATCTAATTTTTCCTTTATTTCATTTCTCATCTCTAATAACTTATCTTGAGAAACATATACACCAGTATACTCCATATCAGCTAAAACATAACATAAAGGAAGTTCTATTTTTCTATATAAATCATCTTGTTTTTTATCTAATAATTCTTGTAATAGACTTTTCTTTTCCTCATAAATAAATTTAACTTTTCTTAAAGCTGCTTTTATAATGTCATCACGACTTACATCTTTATTTTTATATAATTTTTCTAAAGATTCAATTTCTAATCCCTTTAAATACATAAAACTAGTTATATCATCTTTAATATTATAATTTAATAAATAAGACATTAGCATAAGATCCTCATAACTATTATCAAAATCTATATCTAAATATTTCAAACTAGTAATAAATCTTTTAACATCATAAGTATATTTTTTAACTCCACTAGTAAAAAACTTACTATTTTTTATATTACTTTTATCTATATAATAATAATTTTTTCCGTTATATAAAACCATACCCTTTATATTTTTATCATGATAACTACCATCAATCTCTAAATAAAAAGCATATTCTAAAGATAAATCCAAATCATCTAAATTATCAATAGTAGTCCATTCTATCTCTTCATCTTTTTTAGTTAATTTATCCTTCTTTAAAATAGAATAAAATTCATATTCTTCTAATAAAGATACATAATTATCCTTTATTCCCCTATACTCTATATTATTTAAATTAACATCAATTGGAACATCTTTATATATAGTAGCAAGCTCATAAGAAAAATAAGCGTTATCTTTATCATTTTCTAACTTTTCCTTCGTTTTACCCTTTATACTATCAATATTTTCATAAATACCATCTAAAGTTTTATATTGATGTAATAAATTAAGAGCAGTTTTTTCACCTATTCCTTTAACTCCAGGAATGTTATCAGAAGAATCTCCCATCAAAGCTTTTAAATCCACCATTCTTTGAGGTTCTATACCATAAGTATCAAAAAAACTCTTTTCATTCATCATAACAAAATCATGAGTTTTTAAAAGTTTAACTTCAACATCATGAGATATAAGTTGTAATAAGTCTTTATCACTAGATACAATTGTCGCTATAAAATCATTATTTATATCAACCTCTTTAGCAAAAGTACCTATTATATCATCAGCTTCATAATTATCTATTTCAAAACATTTTATTCCCATTGCATCTGCTATTTTTTTAGCAACAGGAAATTGTTGTTTAAGTTCCATAGGTGTTTCTCGTCTTCCATCTTTATATCCATCATATTTTTCATGTCTAAATGTTTTTCCTTTATCAAAAGCTATCATCATATAAGAAGGATTTTCCTCTTTAATTATTTTATTTAGCATATTTATAAATCCATAAAGTCCATTAGTAGGAAAACCTTTAGAATTTCTTAAAATACTACCAGAATAGGCTGTAGCATAATAACTCCTAAAAAGTAAATTATTACCATCTATTAAAACTGCTTTTTTCATAAACTTCACCATAATTATTATAACAAAAAAAGAAGATAAATAATAGATTTATTTACCCTCCTATAACCTATCTTGCTTCTTCTACAGCTCTTGTTTCTCTTACAACAGTAACTTTAATAGTTCCTGGATATTGCATTTCATTTTCTATTTTTTCTTTTATATCTCTAGCAATTTTATGAGCTTCTAAATCATTAACTTCATCTGGTTTTACTAAAACTCTTAATTCACGTCCAGCTTGAACCGCAAAAGTTTTTTCAACACCTTTTATATCATTAGTCATATTTTCAAGTTGCTCTAATCTCTTAATATAATTCTCTAAAGAATCATTTCGAGCACCAGGACGAGATGCAGATAAACTATCAGCTATTTGAACTAAAACAGCAATAATATTTGTAGCGTCAGTATCACCATGATGAGATGCTATAGAATTAATTACTACTTGATTTTCATGATATTTTTTAGCAATATCAACACCAATTTCAACATGACTTCCCTCTATTTCTTTATCAATAGCCTTACCAATATCATGTAATAAACCAGCTCTTTTTGCTAAATTAACATTCTCTCCAAGTTCTCCTGCCATAATACCAGCTAAATGAGCAACTTCCAAAGAATGATTTAAAGCGTTTTGTCCATAACTTGTTCTAAAATGTAACTTACCAATTATCTCAACTAAATTACTGTCCATCTTAGGAAGCCCTAATTCAAATAATGCACTGTTACCATATTCCATAATTTTAGATTTCATATCTTTAACAGTCTTATCATAAATCTCTTCAATTCTAGAAGGATGAATTCTTCCATCTTTTATTAAAGTTTCCAAAGTAATTCTAGCTATTTCTCTTCTTAAAGGATCAAATGAAGAAATAACTATAGCCTCAGGAGTATCATCTATTATAAGATCAACACCTGTTATTGCTTCAATTGTTCTAATATTTCTTCCTTCTCTACCTATTATTCTTCCTTTCATTTCATTATTTGGAAGTTCTATAGTAGAAACAGTTTGTTCATTAACTGCATCATTAGAAAACTTTTGCATAGCAAGAACTAACATATCCCTAGCTTGTTTATCAGCATTTAATTTAGCTTCATCTTCCCTTTCTTTAATATAGGCCATTATTTCATTAGAAATATCTTCTTCAACCTTCTTCATTATAAGTTCTTTTGCTTTATTCCTATCAAGACCACTTATTTTTGCTAAAGCATCGATTTGTTCTTGTTTTAGCTTCTCCACTTCTGCTTGATCAGTTTGAACCTTAACTAATTTTTGTTGTATTTTCTCCTCACGTTCATCAAGTAAAGATTCTCTTTTTTGAAAAGTTTCATCTCTCTTATCCATACTATTTTCTCTTTGAATAAGACGAGCTTCAGTTTGTTTAGCTTCTTCTTTTTTCTCTTTAATTTCTTTATCCACTTCTTGTTTTAATTTATATGTTTCTTCCTTAGCTTCAAGAAGCATATCTCTTTTCATCTTTTCTGCTTCTTTTCTGCTCTTTTCAATTAAATTACTAGCTTTAGTCTCAGTATTTTTATCTTTTATATATCTTATAACAATAGTAATAAATATACCTACAACTAATCCTATAACGACAAGCATTATGGAGAATAATGATTCATTCATAACATTTCCTCCATTTCTCTATGTTAAACTAACATACACCTTTATTGTAAATTTAATAACCCCTTTATGTCAAGAAAAAAGAACGATTAATCGTTCTTCCTAACTCTCGCTACAACATCAGAATTTTTTCTACTTAAAACTGAAACAATAGATTTCTTTATAATATCAAGTCCCTTAATTAATAACTCATCTTCAATAACAAGTGATGGCATCAATTTAAGAACTGAATCTCCTCTTCCTGCTAATTCTATAATAAGACCATTTTTAAAACATTCATCCAAAACAGCTCTAGAAGTTTTTCCATCTAAGAAATCAATTCCCCAAATAAGACCAATTCCTCTTATTTGTTCCCCATTAACTAATAATGGTTTTATTTCATTTTCAAGATAATTCTTAACAATAACTTCTTTTCTTTTTACTTCATCCTCAACTTTATTATTAAGCATAAACTCAAGACCAGCTTTTGCAGTTACCATAGATGGCACATATCCTCTAAATGTACCATTATGCTCTCCTGGTTTAAATTTATCATATTTACCCTTAAATAATAATACAGAGAATGGAGAACCAAATCCACTTATAGATTTAGATAAAGTAACCATATCAGGAACAATACCAGCTCTTTCAAATGAAAAGAAATTACCAGTTCTACAATTTCCTACTTGAATATCATCCACAACAAGTAAGATTTCGTGTTTATCACATAACTTTCTTAAATCTCTTAAAAACTCTTCTGATAAAACCTCAATTCCACCTTCAGCCTGAACAGTTTCAACAAATATAGCAGCAGGCTTATCAATACCTGAATGATCATCATTTAAAATTTCCTCTAAATAAGCAATTGTATCAAAATTACCACCCATCATATATGGTGCAGGTATATGAGTTACATTATCTAATGTAATACCAGCTCCTTTTCTAGCAGCTTCTTCAGTAGTTAAAGCAAGAGCACCATCAGTCATACCATGAAATGCACCCATTAAAGCAAATACATTACTTCTACCTGTAACCTTTCTAGCAAGTTTTAATGCTGATTCTATTGCATTAGTTCCAGTAGGCCCAGGAAACATAATTTTATATCCTTCATCACTCTTACCTATTCTTGGTTCCAAAATATTCTTTTCAAAATATTCTATAAACTCACTCTTAGCAGCAGTATGCATATCTAAAGAATGAATAATATTATCAGAAGCCAAATACTCCATAAGTTTGCCCTTTATATAGTCATTATTATGTCCATAGTTTAAAGCACCAGCTCCATTAAAAAAATCAATATAACTATTGTTATTTATATCCTTAAGAATAGAACCTTTTGCATATTGAAACTCTGCAGGCCATTTTCTGCAATAACTTCTAACTTCAGATTCATACTTATTATAAATATCAAAATTTTCATTACTCATATATAAAATCCTCCTCAAAAAAATTATATTACATATTAAAAACACTGTCAAATAAACAAAAAAAGATAAGGCTATTCATCCTTATCCTCAATTACCTCTTCTTTCTTATAAAACGCTCTAACCTTTTTTTCTAATTCGTCTCTCAATTTTGCATTAGTAGAAAGTAAAGCTTTAACATTTTCTTTTCCTTGACCAATTTTTTCACCATTATAAGAATACCAAGCACCACTCTTATCCAATATATTAGCTCCAACTGCTAAATCAATAATTTCGCTTTCTTTAGAAATTCCTTTACCATACATAATTTCAACAATAGCAGTTCTAAATGGTGGAGCAACTTTATTCTTAACAACTTTAATAACAGTTTTATTTCCAATTACAGTATCACCCATTTTAATTTGTTCTCCACGCCTTACATCAAGTCTTACTGAAGAATAAAATTTAAGTGCTCTACCACCAGGAGTAGTTTCAGGATTACCAAATAATACTCCTACTTTTTCACGTAGCTGATTAATAAAAATACAAGTTGTTTTTGTTTTACTAATAGTTCCAGATAATTTTCTTAAAGCTTGAGACATAAGTCTTGCTTGTAATCCAACATGAGAATCTCCCATCTCCCCCTCAATTTCAGCTTGAGGAACTAGTGCAGCAACAGAATCAATTACTACAATACTAACAGCTTCACTTTTAACTAATGCATCACATATCTCCAAAGCTTGTTCCCCAGTATCAGGTTGAGATAGTAAAAGTTCATTAATATTAACACCTAATTGTTTAGCATATACAGGATCCAAAGCATGTTCAGCATCTATAAAAGCTGCTCTTCCACCTAATTTTTGTGCTTCTGCTATTGCATGTAAAGCAACTGTTGTCTTACCACTTGATTCTGGACCGAAAATTTCTATTATTCTGCCTTTTGGATACCCTCCTGCACCTAACGCTATATCCAAAGTAATAGAACCAGATGAAGTAGTTTCAACCTCCATATGATGACTATCACCTAATTTCATAATAGCACCTTTACCAAATTGTTTTTCTATATCAGCTAAAACCTGATCTAAAGTTTTATCATTTGATTTGCCACTATTTTTTGCCATTTTTATATTCCTCCATTCACTTACAAATTAATCATACAACATTATTTTTATCGTGTCAACACTTTTTTCAAACATTTGTTTGTTAAGTGTTTTTGATACCAAAAACATAAAAAATCTATATACAAAAAAGAATTTTTGCATACAGATTTTACTTCAAATTCAAGTTTTAAAATATATATTTTTTATTTAATTTATAATATTCATACATTGAAACAATAGACATCAAAGTTCCAAAATACAAGAATGCATTAGCAACATCAATTCCCCAAATTTCAAAAGGTAAATTATAAAAAAATACCAAAACCATTCCAACCATCAAAGAAGCAGTCTTAAGTTTTCCACTCATTTTAGCAGCTTGAACTTTACCTTTACCTGCTGCAGTCATTCTAATAGCATCAACTATAATATCTCTGATAACCAATATAACAGGGATTATTGTAGGAATATGTCCTTGTGCTGCAAATATAACCAATACAGAATTAACTAAAACCTTATCAGCTATAGCATCTATAAATTTACCAAAATCTGTAACTTGATTATTCTTTCTAGCTAAATAACCATCAAAGTAATCAGTTATACTAGCTATTATAAAAATAACACCAGAAATTATATATTTGACATCAATCAAAATATTATGAAAGACAAACTTAGGAAATTCAATTCCTATTCTATAAAAAGGAAATAATAATAACAATATTATTACCCCACTTAAAGCAATCCTCATAAATGTAAGTTTTGTAGGCATATTAAACTTCATAAAATCCTCCTATCCTATAAATATATATCTAAGTAAAAAATATAAAACTATAAAGAATAATAAAATACCAAATATTGACCAACCAATTATTTTTTTATTATTAACCTCTTTTTCAATAGTATAAGGAGATCTTATCTTATCCTTATTACTAAGTTCTTCCTGAGCATTTTTAATATCTTCTATAGATATTTTTGAAGTCTTCTCAAAAATATAATCATTTATCTCATCAATTATTTCTTCCTCATCTAAACCCAAATATTTAGATAAAGCAATAGCAACTTCTTTAAGCTCTAGAATATCTTTAAAAGCCTTAACATTTCCACTCTCTAAATTTTCTATCAACACTTCATCAATATTAAGATCTTTTGAAACTTCTTTAATAGAAATTCCAATTTCATTTCTTTTCTCTAAAAACATTTCTCCAACTTGTTTCAAAAATAACACCTCGCAAAATTATAATATATGTCTAATAAGCCACGTTCTGTCCCTATTTCTAGGTGGCAAACATTTATCTATCTTTCGATCCTTAATAAAATTCATTTCTTTTCTTAAGGTTCCCCTACCAAAATTTGGGTTTCTTACTTGTGGGGTTTACCGCGTTCCACTTCTTAAGTTTCCAAAAGAACTCGTCTCTATGGCACTTTATGCATAATTTGATCATATCATAAGACTTGGATCATTTCTGCGCCGTTAGAATAACTACCTTAGGTTATCTTTTCCCTAAGCACAAACACTAAAAACATCTCAGTTTTTGTAAGCGTGGACTTTCCTCTATACAGTATAAACTATACAGCGTCTGCCTAAGACATATGCTATTTATTTCCGTAAACTATTTTTTCCAAATTAGAAATTCTTTTTAATATATCAATATTATTAACGCCACTATTTTCTTTAGCATTAGCCATTTCTATATTAACATTAGCATCTCTTAATTCTTGTTTTAATCTCAAAACTTCTTCTTCAAGATCATTCTTTTCTCTTTCTTGTTTTTTTATAGTCTCAATAAAAGTTTGATAATCTTGAATAATCAAATCCAAATATTGATCAACTTCTTTAAGCCTATAACCTCTAGTATCAATTTTAAACTCTTGTTCCAAAATATCATCAGGTGTCAAATTTAGCTTTGTTTGGTACATATTTCATCACAACCCTTTACACTAATATTTTAAAAAGAAAAAACGTATTTGTCAATTGTTATTTAACAAATACATCTCCAAACATATACTTGCATTAATAGATTTATTTATTAATCTATTTAAAAGTAAACAAACATCTTCTCTTTCCATTTTATTCCTCCAAAAATAATATACATCCTAAATTTAATAAAATCATTTGATTCGACAATACCTATCATTTTTTTACTAATTTTTATAATTTAAGGGTTAAATTTTATAAAAATATATAGTATAATCATTATATGGTGATAGAATTGATAAAATATCCAAACAATATACAAAAAAAACATGAAAAAATAATAAAATATAACAACCGAGGTATGACACTTGAATATGAAATAAATTTATCAAACGAATATTATTTATCCAAAAATATTGCTGTAATATATAAAAAGCCAACTCCAATACAAGTTGTAGAACAAAAAAATGAAAAAATAACAAAAGCTTTCTTTAAAGAACCATCTACAACTGATTACAATGGAGTATATAAAGGAAAATATATAGACTTCGAAGCAAAAGAAACAAAATCTAAAACAAGTTTTCCGATAAATAATATTCATAAACACCAAATAAAACATTTAGAAAACATTCTAAATCAACAAGGTATAGGGTTTCTAATCATAAGATTTACAACCCTTAATAAAACATATCTTTTACCAGCAGAATACCTACTGAGTTTTCTAAATGAAAATACAAGAAAATCAATACCATTAGCTTTTTTTGAAAAAAATGCTATAATAATAAAAGAAAATTTATCACCCAGATTAGATTATCTTGAAGTAATTGATAAATTAGGAGGAAAATTATGCCAAAAAGAAGAAAAAGGAAATTAAAAGTATTAAACTTATTTAAAAAGAAAAAAACAAGTTATGAAACAAATGAACCAACAGCAATTGATAAAAAGTACATTGCAACAC
>CAKORS010000024.1 GCA_934101605.1 uncultured Bacilli bacterium | reverse complement strand
TTCAAAACCTACGTATAACGAAGATGCAATGAAAATTTATTTTTATAAAGGTGAATTATAGATTGTTATATAAAAATAAAAATGTTATAATTTTAAGTAGAGAACGAATGCTGCTATGATAACAATGTGTGCAATTTGTGTGCAAAAATTAAAAAATGTATAGTTCTATATGTACTATATACATAACATAGTACCAATTCTTCCCAGACCTGTTTTTCCTTGAAAAACTTATAATACTATATATATCACATAATACTATATATACTAAAAAAGGATGAACTTGTGGCTCTGGTAAAAAATATAAGAATTGTTGTGGTAAATAGTCCATAAAATAGGAATGATTTGTTTAGATAAGAATACTAGCTATTGCTGGTATTTTTTAATTTTCTAAAAAATTGATGATGAAAAAATTCAGAGAAAATGTATATAATATAGCAGATGACAAACATATTTATTTATGTTAATATTGTAGTGATAGAGTAATAACACTGGTAATAAATTATTAGTATTAGGAATTATTACATTTGTAATGATTAATAATAAATAAAAAATAAATTATTGGAGGAACAATAAATGGCAAATCAAGATTATTATTGGAAAGTAAATCATCAGAATTTAGAACAATTGATTTAATAAAATATGTTCCTGTAAGAAAGGGCTAACTTTTAATGGTTGGAATTCTAAAAAAGATGGAAGCGGAAAAAATTATACTTATATATATTGGGGAGTATGGAATAAGGATGGAAATGCTGATGTTGTAAAAGATACTCTGATAACAAATCAATTTGGTGCTGAATATTATCAAAATGTAACTTTATATGCTTCTTGGACTAAGAGTTTTGATGATGATGAAGAGGTTAAGGAAATTGAAAGTTCTGGTACTATCAAGGGTAGTATTACTTTTGAAAGAGGGGTTAGTAAAAATTATACATTAGATATTAAACAGGTTGAGATAAGCAAAAATTTAAAGAATAAAAACGTTAAATATGTTGTTATATTCGTGTATTAGAAAATGATCAAGTACTTGAAATTAATGGTATTAAGATGAAAATAAAAATTGCTTTACCAGAAGCTTTAAAAGGTTATAACAAGTATAAAATTGTTTATATTTTAAATGATGAAATAAAAGAGGATATACCTGCAACAATAGAAGATGGATATATAGTTTTTGAAACGTCACATTTAAGTCAATATGGAATAATTGTAACTGAGAATCTTTCTAATGAAAATGTTAAAAATCCTAAAACAGGAGATAATATTACATCTTATATAACAATAGGTATTTTATCAATTATTTCAGGAGTTTCAGTAATTGTTTATAGAAAAAAACAGGTTGATTAAAGCTTGAGTTAGATATTATCTAACTCTTTTTATTTTTTAATAATTAATGTTTATAATTACGTTGTTTTTTTGATTATTTACAAATATTGGTTTTTGGTGTATAATATGTCGCTATATAGAGGTGGTTGGCATGGATATTATTCCTAAGTATGTAAATGATTCTTGGATTAATTTTATAGAAAATGAGAATAATATTAAAGTTTTACAGGATGTAAGAAATAGGATAGGTAGTGATTTTTATCCTAAAAATGATGAGGTATTGAGATTTTTAGAAACTGATTTAAATAATGCTAAATGTGTTCTTATGGGAATGGATCCATATAAACAAGGTTATAAAGATTTAGATCAAATATTACCAGTTGCAACAGGTAGATCATTTGAAGTTAGATCTTTAAGTAGTTGGAATGATAAGGTTAATCGTTCTTTAATGAATATTTTAAAAAAGATTTATTGTATTTATAATAATTGTAATGACGTTAGTATTACAAAAGTGAGATGTGATATTAATAATGGAGAGTTTGATATTTTACAACCTAGTGAATTATTTAATAATTTAGAAGATCAAGGTGTGATATTTTTAAATTCATCTTTAACATTGATTCCCAATGTTAGTGGGTCACATATGAAATATTGGAAGGATTTCATGGATTTGGTAATTATTTATATGACTGATGTGAATCCTGATATGAAATGGTTATTATTTGGTGTAGATGCTCAAAATAGGGTTAAGGATTTTGTTAAGGAAGAAAATTGTATTTATGCTAAACACCCAGTATCAAATTCATTTGTTAAAGGTGAAAGTTTTGAGAGGGTAAGAGAAATTAAGTGGAATGGTTTGAAATAGTAAACATGTATTTACATGTTTGCTTTTTTTGTTATTAAATATTTGATTGAAACAATAATTTATTTTATGTTACAATATTTTATGATAGGAGAATGTTATGAAGAAGTATTTGGTAGTTGTTTTATTTTTATGTATTTTATCTTTGGGATGTATTGGAAGATTTTCTTTAAGTGATGAATATTATGGCTTTAGTGGTATTAATAATGTTAGTGGTGAAAGTTTAAGTAGCTTGTTAAATAGTAATAAGTCTTTTATGTTATATGTTTATAAAGCTGATTCAAAAGCTTGTTCTTCTTTTAGAGAGATACTTGATGATTTTTCAAATGAATATAGTATTAAAGTTATTTCTATTAGTTATGATGAATTACAAAAGATAGGATTAGATAAAGAAATAGGGGTTTATCCTTCTTTAGCTTTCTTTAAAGATGGAGAGTTTTCGAGTTATGTATTTATAAATAGTAGTGATATTAAAAATACTAATGATGTTTATAATTTAGTTGGTAATTATATTAATTTAAAAAAATAAAAATCTATTTGTGGATTTTTATTTTTTTGTTATACTTAATATGTCTAGGAGGATATTATGGAACTTAAAGAAATAAAGGATAATTATTTGGATTGTAATAAAAGAATAGATGAATTATGGAGGTTTCTTTGACGTTTTTAATAAACAAAAAGAAATAGAAAAATTAGAAGAAAAAGTTAATTCTAGTAATATTTGGGAAGATAAAGATAATGCTAAGAATGTATTAGAAAAATTATCTTCTTTAAAAGATGAAGTTTCTTTAGTTGTTGATTTAAAAAAAGATGTGGAAAACAATCTAGAAACTTTAAGTGGTTTAGAAAAGGATTTTGATTCTGATATATTAGATCTAGTAGTTGAAGATTATAATACTATTTCTGATAGATTAAAGAATTTAGAAAAAAAGATGTTATTTAGTGGTAAATATGATTATAATGATTGTATTTTAGAGGTTCATAGTGGTGCTGGTGGAACTGAAGCTTGTGATTGGGCTATGATGATTTTTAGAATGTATAATAGATGGGCACTTAGTAAAAACTATAAAGTAGAAGTAATAGATTATCAAGATGGAGATGAAGCTGGAATAAAAAAAGCTTCTATTGTGGTAAAGGGAGCTTATGCTTATGGTAATTTAAAGTGTGAAAAAGGTGTTCATAGATTAGTTAGATTATCACCTTTTGATGCTAATAATAAAAGACATACTTCTTTTGCTTCGGTTTTGGTTACTCCTATTTTTTCTAATGATATTGATGTTGAGATTAAAGATGAAGATATTAACATTGATGTTTATAGATCGAGTGGTGCTGGTGGACAAGGAGTAAATACTACTGATAGTGCTGTTAGGATTACTTATTTACCACTTAAGATAGTAGTAACTTGTCAGAATGAAAGAAGTCAATTAAAAAATAAGGAACAAGCTCTTAATATTTTAAAGAATAAACTTAAACTTATTGAGATAGAAAAAAAAGAACAAGAAATGGCAAAGATTAAAGGAGAAAGTAAGAACATAGAATTTGGTTCACAAATAAGAAGTTATGTTATGCATCCTTATTCTTTAGTAAAGGATCATAGAACTAATGTTGAAACAAGTAATGTTTCTAAAGTTTTGGATGGAGATATTGATATGTTTATAGAGGCATATTTAAGGAGATGAGA
The DNA here is from genome assembly GCA_934101605.1 of uncultured Bacilli bacterium. Classification (GTDB taxonomy): domain Bacteria; phylum Bacillota_I; class Bacilli_A; order RF39; family UBA660; genus CAKORS01. The sequence goes on along the minus strand of CAKORS010000024.1, from coordinate 10,805 downwards.
TAATGCAAGAAATATTAAAGAAGGTTTATAAAAAACATAAATTAGAGAGATATTTGCAATTTATTTTAGGTTTATTAATTATTGCAATAGGTTTTAATTTATTTATTTTACCTAACGATATTGTTTTTGGTGGTGTTAGTGGGGTAAGTATTATAGTTAGTAAGTATTTTGATATTAATCCTTCTTTATTTATACTTGTATCATCTTTGATACTATTATTAGTTAGTTATTTATTTTTAGGAGAGAAACAGACAAGGGCTTCAATACTTGGTTCTTTATTGTTTCCTTTATTTGTTAGTTTAACATCTTTTATAAGTGATGTTATTAGTCTCCCTGTTGATGATCAACTTGTTATGGCTTTATTTGGAGGTATTTTTTATGGTTTTGGAACCGGTCTTGTTTTCAAAGCTGGTTTTACTACTGGTGGAACTGATATATTAAATCAAATAGTTAGTAAATATTTTAAAATATCTATGGGAAATTCAATGCTTATAGTAGATGGTTTTATAGTGTTAGTTGGAGCATTTGTATTTGGTCCTATTAAGTTTATGTATTCTATTATTGTGTTATATATTATAAGTATTTTAACTGATAAGGTTTTACTTGGTATTTCATCATCTAAGGCTTTTTATATTATAACTGATGAAAAAGAAAAAATTTGTGATTACGTTATTAATGAATTAAATCATAGTATTACTACTATAGGTGCTAGGGGTGTTGCAAAGAATAAAAAACATGATATTTTATTTGCGGTTATTCCTACTTCTGAATATTTTAAATTGAAAAATGGTATTAAGGAAATAGATAGTGACGCTTTCTTTACTGTTGTTGATGCATATGAAGTTATGGGTGGAGAATAGTTATGTTTAAGAGTAATTTTTCTAGATATTTATATTTAACGCTTTCATTGCTTATTTCTTCAGTTGGATATAATTTATTTATAAGAACTTTTAATATAGTTGCCGGTGGAACAGGTGGACTTGCAATTATAGCAGAGAGATTATTTGGGATTGATTCTGCTATAACTATTTTTGTTGTTTGTATATTACTTGTTATTATTAGTTTTATATTTTTGGGTAAGGAAGAGTCTATAGCTGGGTTATATATAGCAATAGTTTATCCTATATTTGTTTATTTAACTTCATTTTTAGTGGGTTATTTTCATTTATCTGAAGATAATATTTTATTAGCGGTTATTTTTGGAGGAATAATAAGTGGAATTGGTAATGGTATGAATTATCAAACTGGTTTAAATACTGGTGGATTTGGTATTATTGCTCAAATTATTCAAAAGAGAAGGCATGTTGATGTTGCTATGGTTAATTTTATAATTAATGCAATAATTGTTTTTATTGGTGGAATAGTAATTGGATTTGATATGGTTTTATATGCTATAGTTATGATTTATATTATGACTTTTATAAGTCAAAGAGTGTTTATTGGTATTTCACAAAATAAATTATTTTATATTATTAGTGATAAATATGAAGAAATTACTTTATTTATAAAAGATGAATTATTACATGATGTTACTTTGTATGATGTTAAGGGTGAGTATTTAAATAAAAATAGAAAAATGATTATGTGTGTTGTTCCAACTTCTCAGTATTTTATTTTAAAGAATGCAATTAAAGAGATAGATAATGATGCATTTGTTTTTATATCAGATAGTTATGAAACTGGTATGCAAGATATTTATTTAAAAAAAGTTAGTAGTTAAATTGTAATATTGTGTTATACTGGTTATATAAAATAGGTGATGTAGTGTGAAATATGTAAAGAATGTTTTATTTAGTCTTTGTTTATTTGTTGTATCTTTTATATTTGTTTTTAGTGTTAGTTATGCAATTAGAGAAGTGATAGACTCTACTAGTAATGAAATATCTATGGCAACGTTAAGTGGAGATATAGAATCTAATTATCACTTGATTAATAATGTTTATCCTGGTGATAGTATAGAAAAAAATATTGTTGTAAAAAATACTGGTAATATATCTTCTTTAGTAAGAATTAAGGTTATTAAAAAATGGGGTAGTGATTATAAAGATGATACTTTAATTCAGAGTGATAATGATAATTTATTAAATATAGATAATATAATAGTTAATGTAGATGGTAATAAATGGTTTTATAAAGATGGTTATTATTACTATAAAGGTATTTTAAATAAAAATAGTTCTATAAAATTTACTGATGGATATAAGATTTCATCAAATGCTGGTAATGAATATAAGGGAAAATATGCTGGTATTTCTATAAATATGGAAATGATCCAGGCTTTGGGGGATGCTATATCTTTATGGAATATTACTTATAATGATTTAGGAATTGATAAGTATTTTGAAAATAATGATTCATCTATAGCTTATGTTACTTTTAATTCTTTTGATGAAGGGTTTAATATACGAGGTAACAATATAGATTTATTTAGTAATTTTAAGAATTTGGTTCCAGAGGTTATGAGGACTCAAATTATTTCTGTTTCAAATAAGTCTGATTCTAAAGTGAATATTTATTTAAAGGCACTGCCTCTGGATTATAAAAATGATGATCTTATTTATGAGTTATTAACAAAATATGTTAAATTAAAAATAACTTATTTAGATGAAGTTTTATATGATGATTTTATTACTAGTCCTGATATTGTTCAAAATGGAATATTTATTGGAGAATTTTCAAATCAAGATAGCAAAAAATTGGTATTAACTCTTAGTGTTCTTCCTGAAATTGGTGATAAATACCAAAATTTGGTTGGAAAAATAGATTGGCAGTTTGATGCAGTATCAAGTGATGAGGGTAAGGTAATTGTTAGAAATTATTATAAGTATAAAGACTCTGATTATTTATTATTAGATGAATATTCTTTATCTGGAGATATAGGGGATACATATTCTATTACTCCTAAAGAATATGATGGTTATATTTTGGATAAAGATAAACTTCCAAATAATGCTACTGGTAAATATACTAGTGATGATATAGTTGTTAATTATTATTATAATTTAAGAGAAGATATTAGTGATGTTTCTATAGTTAAACTAGGAGATAAGATATTAACATCTAAGGTTAATAATGTAGAGTATAAAATAGATGGAAGTATTGATATTAGTAGTATAGGAAATGGCAAAGTTTTAATTGTGGATTATTTACCATATAAGATTGATCCTTTGAAATCATCTTTAAATAATGGTATTTATGATGAAGATAATATGACAATTACTTGGAGTTATGATATTACTAATAATGATTCTTTGAAAAAAGATTTTAATATTAATATATCTTTAGTTTATAAAGATATAGATTATACTAAGGATTTAATTAACAAAGTATCTATTAAATGTATAATGGATAATGGTTTTGTTAAAGAATCTAGTGATGAAGTTATAACTAGTTTTAAGATACCTGTTAAGATTTATGTTAATCATTATAAATTAGATGAAAAAACTTTAGTTAATACAGAAGTTATTAACACTTACGTTGGTAAGTCTTATGAAACTAAAGCTTTAGACAGTTTATTAAAATCTGGTTATAGAGTTAGTTATACTAAAGGGAATATTAAAGGAATTGCAATGGATGACTTAGTAGTAGAGTATTATTATGCTAAAGATATTTCTTTTAATCCTTTTACTGGAGATAATATTATTTATTATTTTATATCGTTTGTATTGTCTAGTTTTATTGTAGTTGTTTATATTTATTATAAAGATAAAAATAATAAAAAATTGCATTAGTTTTTGCAATTTTTTTATTTGGGTATTATTTTGTCGAAAAACATGTTATAATTATTTTATATAAATAGAAAGAGGTGTTTTAGTCGTGGAAATAATTAAGATGAAAAATGTTTTTAAGACTTACCCTAATGGTGTTGGGGCAATATACGATCTTAATTTGTCTATAAAAAAGGGTGAATTTGTATTTATTATTGGTGGATCTGGAAGTGGTAAATCTACTTTAATAAAGATGCTTTACCGTGAAGAAAAACCTACTGCTGGAGATATAGCTTTAGGTGGAGTTAATGTTTGTAAGCTTAGAAATTATAATGTTTATAAGTTAAGAAGAAAAATTGGTGTTGTTTTTCAGGATTACAAACTATTACCTAAGAGAACTGTTTATGAAAATGTTGCTTTTGCGATGGATGCGACTGGAGTTGAAGGTAAAAAGATAAGACCTAGAGTTATTAAAGTTTTGGAAATGGTTGGTTTAAAGGAAAAGACTAAAGAATATCCTGATAAATTATCTGGAGGAGAACAACAAAGGGTTGCAATAGCACGTGCTATAGTAAATAATCCTAAGATATTGATATGCGACGAACCTACTGGAAATCTTGATCCTGTTATTAGTATGGAGATTATGGATATACTAGATAAGATTAATAAAGAAAATGGTACTACTATTTTAATGGTTACTCATGATATAGATATTGTTAATGAAATGAAGAAAAGAGTATTGGTATTAAAAGGTGGTAGATTGATAAAAGATTATAGAGAGGGGAAGTATATAAATGAAGATATTTAGAACTTTTTTTAGAAGTTTAAGAGATGCATGTAAAAGTGTTGTAAGAAATTTTAGTTTATCTTTAGCTTCTATATCTTGTATTACAATAACTCTTGTTATTATTGCTGCTGCACTTCTTATTTCAGAAAATGTTAAGAGTTTTGCAAGTGATGTTGAGGGTGATGTTACTATTGTTGCTTTTTTAAATAGTAATGTTGAAGATAGTGAACGTGAAAATTTTGAACTTGAATTAAAAAAAATAAATAATGTTGAAAGTTTCAATTATCAAAGCAAGGCTGATGTTAAAAGTCAAATGGAAAAGGAAAACGATACTTTTGGAGAGATATTATCTCAATGGGATGAAGATGAAAATCCTTTGAAAGATACATATACTATTAAAGTTATAGATGTTAATAAGATAGGTAAGACTGCTGATAAGATAAAGGGTATTACTGGAGTTAATAGTGTTCAATATGGTGAAGGGTTAGTTGAACAAATGGTTAGTATGTTTGATTCAATTAAAAAGATTACATATATAGCTGCTATAGCTTTAGTTCTTGTTACGATTTTCTTAATTGTAAATACTATAAAACTTACAATATTTTCAAGAAAAAGAGAGATTTCTATAATGAGACTTGTTGGAGCTTCTAATTATAGAATTAAATTACCATTTGTATTTGAAGGAATTATATTAGGAATTATAGGTTCTATTATTCCTATTGCTATAGTTATTTATGGTTATACTGCTTTATACAATAGTTTAGGTGGAGTTTTATTCTCAAGTGTTATAAGAATGGTTAAACCTATGCCTTTTGTATTTTATGCATCAGGAATTATCTTAGTAGTTGGTATGGTTGTAGGTATGTTTGGTAGTGCTAGAGCTGTAAGGAGGTATATTAAGGTATGATAAGAAAAAAGTTTGTATGCTTTTTATTAGTTATTACATCTTTATTCTTCTTTACTAATACAGTTGATGCAAAATCGATAAAAGATTTAAGAAATGAACTTCAGAGCATTAAGAATGAAAAAGCTGAAAAGGAAGCTAATGCTAATGCTATTCAGGCTAGAATAGATGCAGTTAAGGCTGAACTTGCATCACTTGGTGCTCAAATGGAACAAGCTCAAACAGATGAAGAAAACACAAGAAAAGAAATTGAAGAATTAAAAAGGAAAATTGATGTTAAAAAACAAGAAATAAAAGATTTGGTTGTTTTTTATCAAATGTCAAGTAATAAAAACTTTTATTTAGAATATATTTTTGGAGCTGATAATTTTACTGATTTAATATATAGAGTTTCTGTTATAGAACAACTTACTAGTAGTAATAAAGAATTAGTTTTAGAAATGAAAGATTTAATAAATAAAAATAATGAAAAAATAAAAGAATTAGAAGCTACTCAAGCTAAAATAAAAGATCTTAGTAAGCAAGCTGAACAAAAGGTTAACTCTTTAGGTTCTGAAAAAAATCAACTTGTAGCTGAGGCAGAAAGTTATGATGCTCAAATATCATCAATTGAAAAACAAATAAAATATTATGTTGATTTAGGTTGTGGTGAAACCGAGTCATTCTCATCATGTTTATCTTCAAATGGAGGTGGAGGAGTTCCACCAAGTTATGGAGGATTTATTTCTCCAGTTAGTAGTGGTGTTATTACTGATGATTTTGGTTGGAGATATTTAGCTGGTATGGGAGGAACTAATTATCATTCTGGTATAGATATTGGTGGTAATAGTGAAGGAACAAGGCTTAAAGCTGTTGCTGCTGGTAGAGTTTCTCGTGTTATTACTTATCCTGATAGTGGACGGGGATTATATGGCTGTGGTGGTCAACAAGTTTATATTAATCATATTGTAAATGGTAAATATTATACTTCTGTTTATAAACACTTATTAACAATTAATGTTAGTGTTGGTGATATTGTGTCTCAAGGCGATGTTATAGGAACACAAGGTGGAGGAAGAACTGCAAGTTATGATTCTTGTACTTTTGGAACTCATGTTCACTTATCTTTTGCAAAAGGACACTATTATGGAATAGGTGCTAATAGTTATTATAGTTATTCAACTTATTCAAATAATTTATTTGATCCAAGGGATGTAATACCATATCCTTCATATGGAAGCTGGTTCTATTGGTAGAAGCAAGAAATTGCTTCTTTTTTGTTGACTTTTTATATGTTTTTATGTATACTTTGGGTGTAAGCACTTGAAAGTGTTTTTATTTTAGAAAAAAACATATAATTTAGAGGTGGATTATGAAATTTTTAAAGAGCGTTATAGCAGAATTAAAGAAAGTTAAGTGGCCAGATAAAAAGTATATGGTTAAATATACAATTGCTACATTAGTAGTAGTATTTGTTTTAGCTTTTTACTTTTTAGGAATAGATGTTTTGGTTGCATTAGTTAAGAATTTAAGGAGTGTGGCATAGTATGGATAAGAGATGGTATGTAGTTAATACTTATTCAGGACATGAAAAGAAAGTTAAAGAAAAATTAGAGATGAAGATTGATTCTATGAACTTACAAGATGTAATTTATAGAATTGTTATTCCTGAACAAGAAGAGATTGAAGTTAAAAATGGAGTAGAAAAGAAAAAGGTAAAAAAATTATTCCCTGGTTATATTTTAGTTGAGATGGTTATGACTGATGAAGCTTGGTTTATTGTTCGTAATACTCCTGGTGTTACTGGATTTATAGGATCAAGTGGTAAGGGTGCTAAACCAACACCATTACAACCATATGAAGTAGATAAGATATTAAGTAGTATGGGTATGTCTAGATTAGAAGTTTCAAATGATTTAAAAGAAGGAGAACACATTAAAGTTATTTCTGGACCATTTAGTGGTATGGAAGGTGTTATTGAATCAGTTGATATGCCTAATAGTACAGTTAATGTTTTACTTGATTTATTTGGACAAGAAACTTCTGTTGAAGTATTATTATCTCAAATAGAGAAAAATTAAGTTTAAAATAAAAAAACTTGAAATATATTATATTTAGTGTTATTATAATAACGCTTATATATTTTATATATTTAGTGGGAGGCAAAGCAGGTATGCGGAATAAGCTGTTATGACCACTCATGAAAAGCGAAATTTAAATAAAGGAGAGTGTTTTTCGTGGCAAAAGAAGTTGCAAAGAAAATAAAATTACAAATTGCTGCAGGAAAAGCTACACCAGCTCCTCCAGTAGGAACTGTTTTAGGTCCAGCAGGAATTAATCTTGGAGAATTCTGTACAAAATATAACGATGCTACTAGAGATAAAATGGGTGATATTTTACCTGTTGAAATTACAATTTATGATGATAGAAGTTTTGATTTTGTTATTAAGACTCCACCAGCAGGTTTCTTAATTAAGAAATATGCTAAAATAAATAAAGGTTCAAACAAAGGTGCTAACCAAGTTGTTGGAACAATTACTAAAGATCAATTAAAAGAAATAGCAGAAACTAAATTACCAGATTTAAATGCTTATGATGTTGATGCTGCTATGAATATAATTGAAGGAACTGCTAGAAATATGGGAGTTGCTGTTAAAGGTCTTAATGATAAGGAATTAGCAGAACAAGCAAAAGAAGCAGTAGAGCATGAAAAAGAAATGGCTGCTAGAGAAGCTGAGTTAGAAGCTATGGAAGCTGAAGTTCAAGAATCAGTTGAAGAAGTTCCAACTGTTTCAGAAGATACAAAAGAAACTGAAGAATAATTATTATAAAGGTAACCTAGTGGGAGGATCCGCACTTCCGTTATGACCACATAAGGAGGAAAAAATATGAAACATAGAGGAAAAAACTATAAAAATTTACTTACTAAAGTAGAAAAAAGCAAACTTTATACAAAAGAAGAAGCTGTTAAATTAGTTAAAGATTTATCAACTACTAAGTTTGACGCTACTGTTGAGGTTGCTATGAATTTAAATCTAGATGTTAAAAAAGCTGATCAACAATTAAGAGGAGCTTTACAACTTCCAAAAGGAACTGGTAAAACTACTAGAGTATTAGTTATTGCAAAAGGAGATTTTGCTAAACAAGCAGAAGAAGCTGGAGCAGACTATGTTGGAGATGTTGATTTACTAGAAAAGATATCAAAAGAGAATTGGTTTGAATTTGATGTTATGATAGCAACACCTGATATGATGCCTGTTTTAGGTAAGTATGGTAAGATTTTAGGACCTAAAGGTTTAATGCCAAACCCTAAGACTGGAACAGTTACTACAAATGTTACTAAGGCTGTTAAAGATTCTAAGGGTGGAAGAGTAGAATATAGAACTGATAGTTATGGTAATATCCATGGAATAGTTGGTAAGGTTTCATTTACTGAAGAAGATTTATTAGAAAATCTTAAAGCTTTTGTAGGAACAATTATGAAAGTTAAACCAGCAACTGTTAAAGGAACTTATGTTAAATCTATATCTATTTCAGCTACTATGAGTCCATCTATAAAAATAGATACAAATAGTTTTGACAATTAATTAAGTTTGTATTATAATAATTTTGAAATTTATTGGTGCCAAAGACAGTAGGTATTAAAAGTAAATCCTACCGAGGACTTAAACTATATAGGAAGTCTTTGGTTAAAGACTTCTTTTTTAGGCACTTATAGATAAATATTTATAAGGAGGAAAAAATGCCAAGCACAAAAGTTTTAGAAGAAAAGAAAAAAATAGTTTCTGAAATTGAAGATAAGGTAAAAGACGCTAAATCAATAGTTTTATTTGATTATCGTGGACTTACTGATGAAGCTATTAAAACTCTAAGAGTAAAACTTAGAGAAAACGATTCTGATTACAAAGTGTATAAGAACACATTACTAAGACTTGCATTAAAAGATTTGAATATTGATTTAGAACAATATTTAGAGGGGCCTACTGCTATTGCTTTTTCTAAAGATGAAATTGCAGCAATTAAGGTTTTAGCTGATGTAAGTAAGACTAATGATGCTTTAGTTTTAAAAGCTGGTTTAGTTGAAGGTAATGTAGCTGATACAGCTAAGTTAAAAGAATTCGCAAGTATTCCATCAAGAGAAGGTTTATATGCTATGTTAGCTGGTGGAATGATTCAAATTATAAAAGATTTAAGTATATCACTTAATCTATATAGTGAACAAAAAGAAAATTAATTAAAATATAGGGAGGAAAAAAATATGGCTAAAATAACAAAAGATGAATTTATTAGTTCATTAAAAGAAATGACTTTATTAGAAGTTAAAGAATTAGTAGACGCAATGAAGGAGGAATTTGGTGTTGATCCAACAGCTGTTGCTGTTGCTGCTGCTCCAGCTGCTGGTGCAGAAGAACAAGGACCATCTACACAAACAGTAGTATTAACAAGTGCTGGTGCTGCTAAGATCAATGTAATTAAAATAATAAGAGAAGTTACTGGTCTTGGACTTAAAGAAGCTAAAGATATAGCAGATGCTGGTGGAAATGTTAAAGAAAATATTCCTGCTGATGAAGCTAATGAATTAAAAACCAGATTAGAAGAAGCTGGCGCTACAGTTGAATTAAAATAATAGAAAAAACTTTAAGCCTTTTATTACTTAAGGCTTTTTGTTCTTTAAAGGAGAATGGAATGGATCATTATTTTACTAATAATAATCACAAAAGTAATTTACAATTAAAAACAGTAAAGGTTCTTTTGAAATCTTTTAGTTTTTATACTGATAATGGAGTCTTTTCTAAAAGAGGACTTGATTTTGGTAGTAGAAGTTTAATAGATGCATTACTTAAAGAAAATATTTATGGTGATGTATTGGATTTGGGTTGTGGTTATGGAGTTATAGGTATCATTCTTTCTTCTTTTTTTGATATAAAAGTGGATATGGTCGATGTGAATTTAAGAGCTATTCATCTTTGTAAGATGAATATAAAAGAAAATAAGATAGACACAGCAAATACTTTTGTTAGTAATATATATGAAAATATTGATAAGAAATATGATTTTATTATTACTAATCCTCCGATAAGAGCGGGGAAAGATATTGTATATAAATTTTTATTTAACGCTAAAGATTATTTAAAGGAAAATGGTTGTTTATATTTTGTTATAAATAAGAATCAAGGTGCTAAATCTACTATTAAGGATTTAGAAAAAATAGGTAAAGTTTCTATATTAGAAAAAAATAAAGGTTTTTTTGTAATAAAGTGTGAAATTCGTTGACTTGTTGCGGATTTTATGCTAATAATATAAATTGGCAACGAATTATTTTTAATAAATATGTTCTTTGATTATTATGTATAGGGGTGAATTTTAGTGGCATACAAAGTAATTAATTGTGGTGACCATCGTAAAAGAAGAACATTTTCAAAAATCA
>CAKORS010000023.1 GCA_934101605.1 uncultured Bacilli bacterium | reverse complement strand
AAAACTATTCTCTTCGCAATAGCAAGACCCAAACCATATCTTGAAGAATCTCTATTTCTTGATTTGTCTATTTTATAAAATCTATCAAAGATTCTTATTAAGTCTTCCTGTTTTAATTGATCTCCAAAATTTTGAACCTCTAAAACAATATTATTTTTATCTTCATAAAGCTTAACTAATATATCTTTATTTTTTATACTATGTTTAATAGCGTTATCAACCAAAATAGTAACTAATTGATTTATCTCTAAACTTTCACACTTAAACTTTAAATTCTTAATTATATCACACTTTATAGAAACATTATTTTCATAAGCTAAAGGATCAAGCATCAAGCAAGCTTTCTCCACTATTAAAGATAAATCATTCTCATCATAAATCTTAGGAATATCACTTTCTAACTTAGATAGATTAAGTAAATTAGTAATCAAATCATTCATCTTCTCAGTTTCATTTTTTATATTATAAAGCCATTTCTTTTCCTTAGGATTTTCCAAAGCAGCATCAGTATTTACCATTATAATAGAAAGAGGTGTCTTAAGCTCATGAGACGCATCCGCTATAAACTCTTTTTGTTTAGCATAACTTTCTATCGCAGGCTTAGTAATCCATGTTGTAATAATCTTAGAAAAAGAAAATACTACTATTTCAAGCCCTATAAAAACAATTAATGATGCAAAAAATAAAGTATCAAGCCTATTACATATACTAGAATTATCCATAATAATTAAATAATTACCATTACTTAATATATAAGAATAATTAGTAAAATATAAATTACCAACATATAAGCCATCAGAAATATTTTTATTTAATATTCCTTTTGCTATTTTACCTATCTGTAATGAAGAAGAAACATCACTATGACTAATAATCTCCTTTACATTATTTTCTTTATCCATAACAATTGTATATATATTATAATCTAAAAATATCTTATTCTTATAATCATCCTTAAATGAAAAACTATCATCTCTAGGTTCAACAATCTTATTTAAATTCTTATTAACCCCTTCTTGAACTCTTATATAATAAATAGAATTAACAGCAACAAAAGTTATAAACAAAAACGAACTAAATATTAAAAATATAGTATAAAAAGTCTTATCCTTTAATTTTTTCATTATTAATCACTTCCATCTTATAACCAAGTCCTCTAACTGATTTTATATTTATATTAGAACCTATAAGTTTTAATTTCTTTCTAATAAAAGATAAATAAGCCTCTAAATTATTAGAAATATTATCAGTCTCCATTCCCCATACTTTATCATATATCTGTTCTTTAGAAATAATTTGATTAGGATTATTCATAAAATAATCAAGTAACATAAACTCTTTACAAACTACATTAATAGATTCCATAGTATCAACACAAAAAAGTGTAGATTCTTTTATATTAAGTTTTGTATTTCCAAATACTATATCATTATTTACTAAAGAATTAGATTTTTTTCTAAGTTGAATATTTACTCTTGCCACTAACTCTTCAATATGAAAAGGCTTAGTAATATAATCATCAGCACCACCTAAAAGTCCCTCTAACTTATCATCAATCTGAGATTTAGCAGTTAAAATAATAACCTTAGCCTTTATATCATTTTCTTTTACCTTTTTTAAAATCTCAAATCCATTTACTTTTGGTAACATAATATCTAATACTAATAAATCATATATATCTGTTAATGCATTATATAGTCCATCTTCTCCATTAAGACAAATATCAACATCATACTTTTCCCTTTTTAATCTAGCACTTATTACATCTACTAAAGATTTCTCATCCTCAACTAAAAGTATTCTCAATCTAATCACCAACCATAAATTAATAAACAAATATTAAATAAATATTAAATCATTTATATTATAACACAATAAAAAGTGCTAATTAGCACTTTTTAACCCTTGAATTATTATCTAAAACTAAAGAAGAACAATTATCTATTAATGATATAAAATCTTTAAATTTAATAGATCCTCCAAAATAAAGCTTATTATCCTTTCTAGCTTTAAACTTTATAACTGATGATAAAATATCATCATCACTATAACTTATATCAAAATCATCTGAACAAATAGCATCTCTAATTCCATAAATAATAGAATAATTCTTAAAATAAGTATAATTTCCCTTTATATTTTTAGATTCATCATTTATTCTATTTATTAAATTCTCTAAATTACATAAAAGATAAGTTTCATCATCATGTAAAATATCTAACATGTTATCTAACTTTTTAGATATTAAAGGATTATCCTCCCCTATCATTACTAAATTATTCTTAATTATATTTATTTTACTTTGTATAACAACTAATTCTCTTTCTAAATCATCTTTTTTTAATTTTAATTTATCCATAGAATGAGAAATAATATTAATCTTACTTAGTCGTATTTTACTAACATCTATTAAAGAATAATCCAATAAATTATTTTCTTTATATTTCTTCTCATTCTCTAAAGAAAACAAACTACAATATTCAATAAATGATTTTTTCAAATCATCAAGCAATAACCTCTTATTCATAAAATCATCTCCTATTTTTGATATCTTAAAATCCTTTCTTTATAAGGAATACTACTAGATTTTATATTAGATAATAAACAATTTTTATTATATTTAACTAACCTTTTTTCAATATCAAAACCACCATCACATCTTTCTTTTAAAACATAATAACAAGCAGTATCATTATCATCTTTATTATATCCCATTCCTACTGCTCTAAGAGTATATACATCTGTATCACAAACTCTATCTATCATATCAAAATGAACATGTCCTTGTATAACAGAATCATAATCAGTAATTAATTTACCATCAAATAAAGGTTCATTCTTAGAAGATAAATATCCTTTAATTGCTTTATCACTTTTCTTATGACTATTTATAACATTATTTAAACGTTCTTGATATCTATCGCTATTAGTATATAAAAATTGTTTACCTGATATTCCCTTTTTAAAATCACTTTGATAAGTCCAAGTACTATGGTCTGTAAAATCCCATCTTACATCATTAGCAAAATGACATAACGCTATTTTTTTATCTCCTAGTTTTATATCATAACAAGCAGGATATAACTTTAGTCCATTTATCCTAGAACTACCTAGCTTTTCATAGGTCCATTCTTGATTTAATTTTTTTTCTTTATCAAAATAACTACTAAATGGCTCTATACCTAAAGTATTATAATATTCACTATTACCTGCAATAGATAAAACATTATATTCATCAAGTAAGTCATATACTTCACAAGGATTAGGACCAAGTCCAATATTATCTCCTAAAGAATAAATCTCTTTTATATCTTTTCTTCTTATATCTTCTAAAACAGCTAAAGTAGGCTCATACATAGAATGACAATCAGTTATTATTGCAACTTCTCTGCCAGTATATTGATCACTTTTTTTATTTACAGAAACATGTCTTGATAACATATCAATAACTTTTTCAAGTTTATCTGTATTAGTTTTAATATTAATATCCAAATCAGTAGGTTTAAAAACCTTACTTGGATTATCTATAACAGCTTCCACATCTTGAGTAACAATAAATGGTAGTCCATAATCTTTATGATAAGTAATCTCATCATCCGTAGGACATCTACCTCCAGGCAAAACAATTCCACAAGGAATTAACCCCTCACGATAAAGCAACGCTTCAGAATTTCTCTTAACAGCAGAACTAGTTTCAAGTATACCTCTTTGATGTCTTGTAATTTTTAATACTTCAGAAGAATTATTCTTAATACTATAATTACTTCCCATATTATTTATAGAACTACAAACAAAACTTCCAACAGGAATACTATCAAACGCTAAAATAGACTTATCTAAATCATAATAATACTTTTGACCCATATAACTAATAGGACTAACAGAAATAAAATTATTATTTCCAGAAACTTTGCCCTTTAATAAATCCTCTATATTTTCATTTAAACTTAAAACATGAGCATATAAACAATAATTCTTATCAGAAAAATCAAAAACTTCTCCGTAATCCTTTCTCTTAATAACACCATCTATATCTCTAGCAACATCAAGTTTAGTTAAATTAACTTGTGAATCAAGTTCAAATAATTTCTTAACCTTCTTATCAAAATCTAAAAATAGATTTTGCATCTTTATCATATCCTCTATATTATCCCCTAAAATATACTTTAAAGCACTTTTAAGACCATTAATATCATTACTATCATTAACCATCTCAATAATAGTAGCATAAAGAATAAGCTCATCTGCAAGTTTATTTATTAAAACTGAATCCTTATTATTCATCTTTAACATCTTTAAATAACGAACTCCACCAATATTTTCAAGTATATCAACAGAATCATTAAACAATAAACGGTTAAAAATTTGTTTTAATTCATAAATAAGAATATTATTCTTATCTATAAGCTTACGATAATCATTATATAAATTAACCCTAAAATTATTTAATTCCTCTATAGAAGAAATATGTTTATGATTATTATTAAATAAAAACTTAATATTACTTTTATCTTCATCACTTAAATTTCTATTACTAGAAGTTAAATCAAGTAATAACTTTTCATTATTACAATAATTATGTAATAACTCTAATAAATTATTAATAGTATTAACCATATTTTCTTTTCCTTCATTACTATAATAATTATTAAAGAAATAATCCTTAACTAAAATAAATGAAGATACTTTATCATTATCTATTACATCAATAATATCATATAACCAATTTCTATATCTTATACTTCCACTACCATATTGTATAAAAGCTTTAAAATCTATATTTAAAACTTCAAAAAAACTCTTTAATTTTTTATAATTATCTATAAATAATCTTCCATCTTTTTCTTGAATTAAATACATTATAAAACTTACGTTTTCACAATCTATACCAAAATAATTTAAAATACAAGACTTAACAATAGAAATTATTCCTTGATCTCCTAAATACTCATATAGTCTTTCACTATCACACGTTCTTATTCTTTCAAATAATAAATTAATATTTTGTTCTAAAACTCTTTCTTTAATAAAAATATCTAAATCAAAATCAAATAAAGTAAACAACTCATCATTATCTAAGTTCTTTAATGTATTTAAAATCATTTCTTTCTTAAGTTTTAAAATAAAATCAATTATTTGAGTCTGATATTTACATCTTTTTAATAATTTAAAAACATTATCTTGATTAATTCTTCTATTAATAAGAATAATTTTTGCATCAAAAGAACTAAAACCATAAGCAATTTTATTAAAAACATCTTCCTCGTTCATTTTATCAATTTCTAAATTAAAATCATCTTTTCTTTTTTCATATATCTTATTTAATATATCTTTAGGTAAAAAAGAATCATCACTAATATATAAATTCATAAAATTACTAAAAGTTACTCTTTCTATAGCTTTTTCAATTTCCTTACCCTTTCTTTTAAGAATATAATTCTTCATCTCTACAGGTACATTTTTATTATTAAGCCATCTTAAAACATCATAAGAATCAATCCCTAAAATATAAAAATATATTCTCTTAGTATGGTATTTCAAAATAGCATTTGCTAAAGAACTATAATTAGTATTAAGTAACATAGATACAGCTTGATACGAATCTAAATCCTTAACTACATCTTCAACTTCTTTAAATCTAAAATTTAATACTTTAAGCTTTATCTCATCAGGTATTTTACAAGTATCTAAAACTTCTAATATTTCTTTCTTATCTAAATTATTTACATATTGATTTATTTCATTTTCTTTAATTTGAAATATTTCTTTTTTCATAGGACAATAAGAACCAAAACAAATAGAAAATAAATTATCCATATTAATCTTTTCTTTTATAACTTTTTTCTTTAAATCCTTAGAAATATCAAAATCAATCAAATAAAATAATATAACTGATGGATCAAACTTATTATTATAAACATAATCATAAACATCAGATGGTACATTAGCTTTAAGTAAATCTACTATATCTGCATCTCTTAACTTAACGTCTATAATTAATTTTTTTAATGAAAAAGGTATAGAATTTCCACATAATAATTCTATAATATTACCCTTATAAATATTTTCAACAATAACTTTTTTTAACTCTTTAGGATAATATCCCACATATAAATCTTCTTCATGAAAAGAATAATTATCAATATAATATTTTTTTATATCTTTTAATCTTTTACTATTAGTATATACCAAGTTATCTACCTCTTGAGATATAAGAAGCTTTATACTTTTAGGAATATTAGATTCAAATATATAATAAAGTAAATCTTTAATCCTTAATTTTCCTATAAACTTAACAAATAATTTCTTTTTCTTATCAACTAATTTTTCTTTATCCTTTAGAGGAATAGATTGATTTTCTAATATAGCAAAAAATTTATCACTAGATAAAAACATATAATCAAATCCCCCTTCATAAAAACTCTCTATATTTTACTACAAAATACGAAAATAGTCAAATTGCAAGAAATAAAAAAGGTAGTAACAATTCTTACTTACTACCTCTTCTTCTATAGTCTAATAAACCTCTATATTCCATTTCATTATAAACTGCGTCATAAAGGTTTTCTCTAGTTCCACTTAATCTTCCACTAAGCAATACATTACAAAAAGTAATTAAATCATTATCATTAAAAGTTTTTAATACCTCAGTAATATTATGTTTAGCAGTTTCAATCTCTAGCTTTTTAATAACTATATCAAACATAACCAACCCTCCTTAAAACTGCCCATATTATACCACAAAAATCCAATTTGTCAAATAAACTAATTCTTACGAGTTCTAACTAAACACTTATTACTTAAGTTTTCCTTTATAGAAAAATCAACATTTCTAATCTCTTTAGAAGCTCCAACAACTTTAACTCTAATCCTATCTCCAACTTTATATTCAGCTTTACAAGATCCGATTATCTTAGTTTTATCAGAAGATACTTTAAAATTACCATCTATATCATCAATACTTACTTTACCTTCTATATGATTATCAGTAATAACATAAACATAAGACTTACTAATAAATGTTATCCATCCATTAAAATATTCCCCTATATGACCTTCCATATATTCAGCCATCTTCATCTTTAATCCCTCTAACTCTGCTTTATCAGCTTGTCTTTCTTTATAAGATGAATTCATAGCATACTCTTCTAAATTTTTCTCTAAATATTTAAGATCTTGAATAGATATATTAAAATCACTAAATTTATCCAAAATACTATGTATCTCTAAATCAGGAAATCTTCTTATAGGAGAAGTAAATTGAATATAATTATCAATAGCAAGACCAAAGTGTCCTATATTATAAGATGAAAACTTTGCCCTTTTCATTCCTTTTAAAACCATATTAGACAATATAGGGTATTCATCAATCTTAGATAATTCTCTCAATATAGATTGAATAGCCCTTGAATTATCAATATTTTTTATTTTTTGAATCTTATAACCTAAATTACTAATAAAATCAAATATTTCTATCAATCTTTCATTATCAGGAGCTTCATGAACTCTGTATATAGCAGGAAATCCCATATTATAAAAATAATTTCCAACACATTCATTAGCAACTAACATAAAATTTTCAATTAACTTTTGAGCACTTTTTTGTTTATTTAATGAAAAATCAATAGCATTACCAAACTTATCATAAGAAGTCTTTACATCAGTCTCAGAAAATGGTAAATAACCACGTTTAATCTTAGCATCCTCTAAAACTTTAGATAATTCATTCATCAAATTAAGAGTGTCCTCAAATTCCTCATATCCTAAAACACTTTCTTTGTCCTCTAAAATCTTATTAACCTCACTATACTTCATCTTCTTTTTGGATCTAATAATAGAAGGATAAATATAATAATCTAAAACCTCACCGGTTTTTGATATTTTTATACTTATACTTTTAGTATATCTATCAACTAAAGGATTTAAAGAACATATATCATTAGATAACTTTCTATCAAGCATAGGAATAGAAGTATCATTTATATAAACAGAAGTTCCTCTTCTAGAAGCTTCTTTGAAAATTTCAGAACCAGGTTTAACATAATAAGCAACATCCGCTATATGAACACCCAATATATAATTACCATCATCAGAAATACTTAAAGAAACAGCATCATCCATATCTTTAGTACTATCACAATCAATAGTAAATATCTCTTCATTTCTTAAATCAGTTCTTTTATTTATCTCTTCTTCACTAATATTTAAACTTATATTATTAACTTCATTTTTAACTTTTTCACTAAATTCAATATCAAAACCATTTTCAATAGCAATAGTCTTCTCATCTAAATAAACATCATCTTTATGTCCTATAACACTAATAACTTCTCCATTTACAACACCATCATAAGAAATAGGATCAATCTTTACTAATAATCTAGAATCATTATCTATGTTTTTTAACTTACTTTTATTTATTTTTATCTTACTTCTAAAATAATTTTTATAAGGAATTAACTTTCCATCTTGATAATTAACTATTACTAATCCATCTTTTTGTTTAATTATTCTTTCTATATTTCCTAAAACTTTTCCATGCTTATCAATAAAACATTTTTTAACTAATACAATATCTCCATCCAATACACAATCTAAATACTCACGTGAAATCTTTACATCTTCTACATAGCCATCACCATATGAATTTATCTTAATAACTCCTTGTAATAAATCATCCCTTTTACTAAGAAGAGAATACTTATCATTAGAGCAAAAAATAAAAGCATCTTCTTCTAATCTTTCTATAAGTTTAGTAAGTTTTTCAGTATCATCTTCACCCTTAATATGAAAATGTTTTTTAACATCACTTATAGAATAACTTCTTCCATCAGAAAAAAATTGCTTTAACATATCTTCATTCATATAAAATCCCCCAAATACACTATAAATATAACATATTTATAAAATAAATAAAAGAAATTTTATACTTATTATTACTTTAAGACGTAAATGCAATTTTATTTTTTGTTTTTCTTAAATATAGCCCCATGTGTGGGTGATTTTTAGACTTTTTCCCCATATTGGATTTTAAACCGTTAATTCCATTATTCTGATATTTTTTTATCCAGTAATATATTTGTCTTCTAGCAAAATTATATTCTTTTGATAATTTTGTGGCAGATTCCCCGGATAAATATCTTTTTTACTATTTTTTTCTTTTTCTTCTGGCTTTAACATGTTGTTTTTATTATTCATATTTTTATCACTCCTTTAATTTTATAATATCAAAAAAATGTAGACTGTGTCTTTTTTCACTGTCTACATTTACTATATCACTTCATAATATATCTATTTTTGCTTCTCTAATTTAACTTTCTCCTGTTTCTGCACTTCTAACTTTTTTGCATCATCTATTTGCTTTAATCCCAAATTTATAAAATAAATTATTACTAGCCATGCTGCTATACTAACCGCAATTTGAACCCCACAATATGGAACATTAAGAGGCATATCCCATATTCCATGAGCAATTATAGGAATTAAACATATAAGTAAAAATCTCTTGTCGTTTAAATGCCTCTTATCTATTTTATCAAATCCTTTTACAAACATTAATGCAGCCCCTTCAATAGCAGCCCATGCAACATGTCCTCCTGGAGCTAAGAAACCTCTTAATTTAATAATATATAACATAGTTTGAAGTCCATAATTAACTCCATATCTTAAAATATATCCTGCAGTTTCAAATGCTGCAAAACCAGCACCAACAGCAGCACCAATTAATAAACCATTTAATATATAATTACATTTTTTACTCTTAAATATAAATATTGCTACTATAGCAGCTTTAGCTACTTCCTCAATTAAACCAACCATTAAAGCTCCTTGAATAGTTGATATATCAGTATTAATATCTAAAGAGAAAAATAAAATTGCAAGAATCAAGCTCAAAGCCCCACCTAAAATAAAGTATTTAATTACCTTATAAAATGGTATATTTCTAAATAAATTTATCTCATAAAAGAATATTAAAACAACAACAGGCATTGCAAACGCACCCAACATAATCATCGCAGGTAAAAAATTAGTATTACCATAATTTATATAACCTATACGACATGGGATATAAGCAATTAAGAAAAATATAAATATTTTAAAATATACCCATGCACTAGCACTATTAGGATTAATATCTTTTATATCTAGAGTAGTTTCCTTGCTGCCACATACAAACACTTTATCCAAATCCTCTTCATCATGTTTCTTAAAAGTATTTTTAAATAAATCTTTAAAAGTTACATAACTTTCAGATTTAGCTCCTGTTATCTTATCCAAATTCTCAGCTATAATATTATTAGCACACTTTTTCTTTAAAGGATAACCACAATGTGGACAAGTAGAATCATTACTACTTATCTTTTTACCACATTCAGGACAAACTTCAATATCATTCTTATAACCACAATGTGGACAAAATTTAGCAGTAGATGAAATCTCTTTATTACATTCCTTACATTTTATTAATGCCATATTAATTACCTCCCTTTAAAGTTGTTAATATATATCCAGCAACAGTATTCATCTCTTCTGTATTAGTATTTTCTTCCCTCGTTCCTACCATATAAACTTTATTATTTATTAAAGTTGCATATCTATTATCTATAACAACATGTCCACTAGAAGTATACTTATACTGTATTCCATATACTAAATTATTACCTATATAATTAGATAACATATCAATAGTTATTACAACATCACCGTAGTTCTCTCTTAAAGCATCAGTAAACGCATTCAAAAACTGAACACAATTAGAATAATCACTAGATACCCCAATTATAATATAAGGTATTAAAGCACCCTGATTATCAATATTTTTACCTACATATATATTTCCTTTATTATCCTGCATAGTTTTATACGTATTAGGATAATCAAAACTTATATCTAAACTCTTATTTGTATAAGTTAAAAAGCCTTCAGTAGTAGAAGGTGCTGAACCTCCGTCTTTATTATCATTATTATTAGTATTATTGTTCTTTTGTGAACTAAATATTAAAAAAGCACCAACTGCTAAAACTAATATCACTAATAAATACTTATAATTCCAATTTCTTTTAGAACTACCAGTATTTTCTTTACTTTGACCGTTTTTCCTTTCATTTAATTCATATCCACAGTGTGGACATATATCAGCCTGACTACTAATACTATGATTACATTCAGGACACTTAATTAAAGCCATATAATCCTCCTTATTCTACATCAATTATAGCATACATTTTTACCAAAAAACATTTTTTTTGGTTTTTTTGTGATTTTGACGTATATAATAACCTATTTTTTTCAAAAATCAAGCATTTCTTTAATATTATATGCAAAATCATTTGCAAGATACATTTTTGATTGTAGATAATTCTACATAATCTTCTTCATTTCCAATTCTTATTAAATAGTATTTTCCTCCATCTATTACTATTGCTCCGCAAGAGCATCTTTTATAATAATTTATATTTTTAGATTCTATAACATCTCCACATTTTTTACATTTAATTTTATTGCTAATTATTTCATCTTTCTTTTCCATAAGCTCTCTACTCATAATATATTATACCATAATATATATCAATCATATACTACCGTTTGCGGTATAATACTACAACCATACAAATGAAATCTATATTGTTCTTATCATTGTAAAAAAGCATTGAGAATTTTTGTCGCCTTCGCCATTTTTCTTCAATGAACTATTTTTAAATCATCTTTTTTTGTACCTAAATTGTACCTAAAATTATTTTATCAATACTGATACCTCACAAACCCTTATAAAATGGGCATAAAAAATGAGAGCACTGTTAAATGCTCTCTTCAGGGGGTTTTGGTTGAATACCATAAATCACTTTACCATGAAATATGGTGCGGGTTATCACCACGCATTATAATCATAATATTTTTTATATAAAAAGTCAATTGCTTTTATACAATTGACATTATTATTTACACTAATTATTTTCTAATTTTTTTAATACTTCTTTTGTTACTTTAATAGCAGTTTGTCTTAATGATTCAACTGCATCTTCAACAACCGGAGTAGCTTTCTTTTTAGCAGATTTTGCTAAATCTTCAATACTCTTCATAATCTTATCAGATTTATCTTTTGCAATAGATAAAACCTTTTCTTTATCTAAATCTTTTAATTCTTTTTTTATGCTGTCAATTTTCTTTTCAAAATTCATTTTTACTTCTTTTACATCTATTTCTTTTACTTTATTCATTAAATCATCAAGTTTTTCCTTTAATTGTTTTCTTGTTTCACTTCCACTTTGAGGTGCAAATAACATTCCTAAACCTACACCTACTCCTACACCAGCTATAAATTTACTAATATTCTTCATAATAATCCTCCTCTTTCTTCTTTCTAAATCTTCCAAATAATTTAGAAGATATTAGAGCTAATTTACCAGCCAAAGTATTACCAAAATTACTAATACTTTCACTAACCTTATCCACTGCTTCAAATAAACCATTAACACTATTAAGCTTCTTTGAAACATCCTCTAATATTATATCCACTTTCTGCATTGTATATAACATTTTTATTATAAAAACTATTAAAACTATTGCAAGCACAATAAGTAAAAACAATAAAGTAGATAACAATACATCATTTAACACCATTTTTATTCCTCCTTACCATCATACATTAAATCAATTAAGTCATATAAATTCTTTTCTTCAGCATCATCAGTATCATCTTTTATAATCTCTTTTGTATCATCATCAACCTTTGCTGTAATATGTTCATTCTTAATTGACCCCTTTTCAGATGCTTTATAATCAACATTATACTCTAAACCCAAATCATCAAAATACTCTTCTGCATCACCTAAAGTTATTTTACTTATTTCAGGATTTGATTTTTCATCCTTCATTTCATACAACACACCATTATCTTCTACAGAAGAATCATCATTTGAATTAATACCAAAAGCTTTTTGCCTAACTGTATCAAAATCAATCTTGTTTTCATCTTCCTTATTTCTTTCTATACGGAAATGATCAAACTCTTTAATCTCTTGCTTTTGTTCTTCTAAAGCAACAGTATAATTTTGATTTAACACTCCATATACTGGAGAAATAACTGGAGAAGGTTTAAACTTCTCTTTATTTTTTTCTTCTAACTTAGCTTCATAAGTTCCCCGATAAAGAATCTTCTCTTCTTTTTTTGGTACTTCCTTAAACTCTATTTCTCTAGTATCACTTAAGAAATCTTCATCATCAAAAATAACAGGACTTTTCTTTTCCATGTCATTAAAATCAAAAGGTTTAATAAAAGTAGAATCTTCTTCTATTTCTTTTTCATCAAACTCTTCATATTTTTTATCTCTTACTCTACTTTTAGTAACTCTACTAGCATTATCTAAATCTATAGTTTTTTCAACATCAACTTGTTTAGCAATTTCTTCTTCCTCTTCATCTTCTACATCTTCAAATAAAGCATTTTTAAGTTTATCAATTAGTTTCATATAACACCTCTTAATTATCTTGATTTTTAACGTCTATTTTATCTTCATCCGGTATATCTTCAGTATAATTACCAAATTCTTCCTCATACTGTAAAAATTGACCATTATTGTTAGAACTACTATCTCTATCACTAGGAACATCTAAATTAAATTGTTCCTCATTATAATCAAAATTACTATGTCCTACCAATGACTCTACAATAGTATCATTATATTTAATATTATTTAATACCAAAACACTCTTAGATAAATCTTCTTTTATTTGATCAGTAACAACTTCAATTTTTGCATAATTATAACAAACAACTAAATAATACTTATCATCATGTTCTTTAATAAAGATTTTCATATCTTTACCATTAACAGAAAAAGTCTCATTATAAATTCCATCTTGAGTATTAATATAACTATTATCCTTTTTATTATAATAACTAATTAAATCAACATAGAAATAAAACTTTCTACCACTAGAATATAACACTAAATTATTATTACTATCATTTACTAAAGTCATACCTCTAGGTAAAAAAAGATTATATCCCCCTACTGCAACATTCGTCTTAGAATGTTTTTTAGAAGACTCAATAGCGATATCTTCATAATCTAATTTATTTATATTGGTGCAACCACACATAGATATAACTAAAACAGCTATTAATAAAGCTAACCATCTATTTTTCATTATTCACCTCTTTTATTATAACAAATATATATACAAAATCAAAGTTTTTTTAAAGCTTTTAATTTAAAAATTTTAAAACCCTTACTACTAAACTTCTCTTCATATTCTGTCTTAATATTATCACTATTTTCAGATTGTTGCAAATCTAAACATACTTCTTCTAAAACATATCCATATTGAGATAAAGAACATAAAGAATAACTAAAAAGTCCCTCATTATCAGTTTTAAACTCTATATAACAATCTTTTTTAAATAAATTATCATAACTTTTTAAATAATTATAACTCGTAAGTCTTCTTTTTTCATGTCGAAATTTAGGCCAAGGATCAGAAAAATTAAGATAAATTCTATCAACTTCATGATCAAAAACCCTATCAAGTTCTATAGCATCTATATTTATAAATCTAATATTGCTATTAGAAAAATCATGAGCTTTAATTCCTAAAGCTAAAACACTAGCAAATTTTTCAACTCCAATAAAATTAATATCTTTATATTTTTTAGAAAATTCATATAAAAATTTACACTTACCACTACCAATCTCAATATATATTGGATTATTATTTCCAAAAACCTTATTCCATTCTCCCCTATAT
>CAKORS010000022.1 GCA_934101605.1 uncultured Bacilli bacterium | reverse complement strand
CTTTAGAGGTATTTCTTTTTGATCTTCCATGATGTAATTAGCATAGTTTTCTGATCTGCTACCAGTTGAGTCGTTATAACTAATATACCAATTGCTCCCATAATCGTTTTTAATAACTCTATGACTAGAAGTTATTGTTCTTCCATCTATAGTTAATACTGCCGGTAATTTGCTATCTAATTTAAAAAATGTTGCTTTCGTATAGGTTAAATCTAAATAATTATCGCTGGCATCTTTCCCATGATAAATATAATAGCAATCTAAGTAATCTCCAGACTCTCCGGTAGAATACTTTTCTAGGACTGTTAAATATATTTCTATTCTAAAGTGAGCACATCCGGTTGATATTGAGTTTTTACATGAAATTTCATCTTTTTCGTTACCTACTCGTTTTATTGTATATCCTGCTGAAAGTATTGTTTTGTCTGGTATATCAGAAGCTTTTAAACCATAAACTGTGTCTTTTTCATTGACTGGATATTTTTGTAAATTGATGTCATAACAATCAGTTTCCTTATCATTTAGGCAAAATTTATACATTACATCTCCGTTTTTACCACCACGTTGTTCTCCAGTTGATGAAGAAGAATAATAGCCATCTTGAAATTCTCTAATCAACTCATAGGGTTGTTCATTGGCAGAAGTAAAATACATTATCCAGGAATTATCTTGTTTGACAACATGGAATCCTTTGTAATACTCATTCCAAGCGGATTTTATTGTATCAAGATCATACTGACATCCTATTATATTCTCAAATCTTTGATCTCCCGCTTGCAAGTCTCTTGTTCTACTTGATAAGTCTGCGTTATAGCAATTCGATTTTGCAAATGTTTTTTGATATAGTGATGTTGTATTACTTTTGGTCTTATTTGGTAAATTTGCACTTGTTTTTGATTCTGATTTAGTATGTTGTATATTATAGAAGAGCCTCGGTAACAATCCCATTCCCTGTAATTCTTCATCAGTAGCGTTCTCTTTTAATATAACATCATAGGCAGTAGCCTCTTCCGTTCCTATAATTGCATCTTGTAATTTTTTGCTTAATGGAATAATAAAACTATTTAGAGTTAAATATAGTACAATTGAAATCAAAACATGAGTTACTAGTTTTCCTCCTCCTATATTTTTATCTGTAGCTTTATCAGGATTTACTAGATATTGTAGTAAACTAATACTTATTCTAAATAGCATAAATAGCCCCATGAAACTATATAAAACATCAATGGCATTATCAACCAAATTGCTATTGAAAACCCCATTATTATTTACTATTCCCTTTATCATAAAATTATAAAAAGAGGCAACACCTAAATATGTAGAATACATTAATCCTATTCCACCATCTGTAAAAAGATCTAAAAAAAACATACTATCACCATTACTTTCTTTTTAGTTATTAAGTTATCTTTCATATAAATATAATAACATAAAAATAGATAAAATAATATCTTTTTTTATCTATTTTATTATTTTTGTGTTATGATTAGATAGAGGTGTTTATATGAAAAATAAATTATGGATAATATTAGTTATTATAGTTGTTGTTTTATTTATAGTAGTGTTTAGTTTTAATAGTAAAAGTGGAGATTATTTAAAAGAAATTAGTTATAGTGAACTTATAGACAAGTTAGATAAAAATGAAACTTTTATTCTTTATTTAAAACAAGATGAATGTTCTCATTGTGCTGAATTTACTCCTGTATTTGAAAGGGTTTTGCAAGCTAATGAAGTTCATGCTTACTATTTAAGACTTAATATTTTAAATGATGAACAAATAAAAAGAGATGATGATAGCAGTACTATTAATGAAGCTAATATTACTATTACAGGAACCCCTACTGTTGTATTTATTAAAGATGGAAAAGAATCTACTATGAATAGAATTGTTGGTTCTGTAGAACAAGATGTAGTATTAAGAAAGTTAAAAAATACTGGATATATTAAATAAAACTCTTATTTAGAGTTTTTTATTTTGCAAAAGAAAAAGGATATTAATATTGAATATCCCAAATAACCATTTCTTTTGCTTTATTACCACAACATACACATACATCGCTAATATGTTCTTGTTCATCTTCAAATGGTATGCATCTTGATTTACATCCTCTTATTTCTTTTATTTTGTTTTCACATTCTTCGCTTCCACACCACATAGCTTTAACAAATCCTGGATGATTCATCATTATATCTTCTAATTCCTTTAAATTAGTTGCAGTGTAAGTCATTTCATTTCTTCTTTCTAACGCTTTATTATATAGATTAGATTGTATATCAGAAAGTAGTTTTTCAACAAATTCTACTACATTAGAGTTTTTATCTATTTCTATTTTTTCACTTGTATCTCTTCTTGCAAGTGTTATTTTATTATTAGCTAAATCTCTTTTACCTATTTCTAATCTTATTGGTATTCCGTTTACTTCTGCTTCAGCAAATTTAAATCCAGGAGATTTTTTACTGTTATCTATATAAGAAGTTATATTTTTTTCTGTTAATTTTTCATTTATATCATTACATACAGAAATAACTTCTTCATCTTCTCCGATTGGTATTATAGCAACTTTTGTAGGTGCTATTTTAGGAGGTAATACTAAACCTTTGTCATCTGAATGCACCATTATTAATGCTCCCATCATACGAGTTGATGCTCCCCAAGATGTTTGATAAACATATTCTTGTTTATTTTCTCTATTTAAGAATTTTATATCATAAGCTTTAGAAAACTTTTGTCCAAAATAATGACTTGTTGCTGATTGAAGCGCTATTCCATTATACATAAGAGCTTCAATTGTATATGTATATTCTGCTCCAGCAAATTTTTCTTTTTCTGTTTTCTTACCCTTTATACAAGGAATTGCTAAGTAATTATGAAAGAAATCATAATAACAATTTAACATTCTTAATGTTTCTTCTTGTGCTTCTTCCTTAGTTTCATGAATAGTATGTCCTTCTTGCCATAAGAATTCTCTACTTCTTAAGAATGGTCTTGTTTCTTTTTCCCAACGCAATACGCTACACCATTGATTATATAATTTAGGTAAATCTCTGTAAGATTTTACTACTGTTTGATAATAATCACTAAATAATGTTTCAGAAGTTGGTCTTATACACATTCTCTCTTCTAGTTTTTTAGATCCTCCATGTGTTACCCATGCTACTTCTGGAGCAAATCCATTTATTAAATCGCTTTCTTTTTTCATAAGATTTTCTGGTATTAATAAAGGCATATAAACATTAACATGTCCTAATTTTTTGAATTCATAGTCCATATTTTTTTGGATATTTTCCCATATTGCATATCCATTTGGTTCCATAACAGTACATCCTTTAACATTAGAATACGCTACTAAATGTGCTGCTTGAACTACATCTGTATACCATTTGGCAAAATCTTTATTTCTTGGTGTTATTGCGTTGTTATTCATTTTTATCCCTCATTTCTAAAGTTATTTTAACATATATATATTCTTTTTTCTATATTTTATTTAAACTCTTTCTTTTTCATTTTCTTATCACTTATATCTCCATAGTTTTTTATAAAATTATCTTTATATTCTATGAATCTATTTTCTTTTATAGCATCACGTGCTTCTTCAGTTAATCTTATTAAAAATCTAATATTATGAATTGAAAGTAATCTTTGTCCAAATGTTTCATCAACATTTATTAAATGTCTAATATATGCTTTTGTATAGTTTTTACATGCATAGCAATCACAGTCATTTTCGATTGGTGTGAAATCTTCTTTATACTTTGCATTTTTTAGATTTATTCTTCCAAATTTTGTAAATGCATTAGCGTGACGTGCTATACGTGTTGGTAAAACACAATCAAATATATCTATTCCACGATAAATTCCTTCCAAAATATCTATTGGTTCCCCTACTCCCATTAGATATCTTAATTTATCCTCTGGCAGATAATCTATTGCATAATCTATCATTTTATACATTACATCTTTTCCTTCACCAACACTTGTCCCACCGATTGAATAGCCATCGAAATCCATTTTTACTGTTTCTATAGCGCTATATTTTCTTAAGTCTTCAAACTCTCCACCTTGGACTATTCCAAATAGCATTTGATCTTTACTTTTATTACTATCTTTACCTCTTTTTGCCCATCTCAATGTTCTTTCAACACTATTTTTCATATATTCATAAGTGCATGGATAATATGGACATTCATCAAAACTCATCATAATATCTGCTCCGATTTTATTTTGAATTTCAATTGATTTTTCTGGAGTTAAAAATAAGTTTGATCCATCTATATGACTTTTAAACTTTACCCCTTCTTCACTTATATCTTTAGGATTTGCTAATGAGAATACTTGAAATCCACCAGAATCTGTAAGCATAGGTCTTTTATAATTCATAAAATTATGAATATCTCCTGCTTTTTCTATTATATCTGCTCCGGGTTTTAGCCATAAATGATATGTATTTGCTAAAACGATACCAGAGTTTGCTTGATAAAGTTCTTCTGGAGAAAGTGTTTTAACTGTTGCTCTTGTTCCAACAGGCATAAACATTGGTGTGTTAAAGTCTCCATACTTACTATGAATAACTCCAAGTCTTGCTTTATTATCTTTTTTTAATAATTCATATTTCATTTTACTCATTATCAAAATCTCCTATCATCATTGCATCACCAAAAGAGAAAAATCTATATTTATTTTCTACTGCTACTTTGTATGCATTTAATATTATATCTTTTGATGCAAAAGCAGATACTAACATAACAAGTGTTGATTTAGGTAAATGAAAATTTGTTATTTGTGTATCTATTGCTTTGAATTTAAATCCAGGATAGATAAATATTTCTGTATTTCCATAACATTCTTTAAATGTATTATATTCTTTCATTATAGTTTCAAGTGTTCTAGTAGTTGTTGTTCCTACTGATATTATTTTTCTTTTCTCTTCTTTTGCTTTATTTAATCTATCTGCTACAAATTTACTCATACTATAGTATTCACTATGCATCTTATGTTTTGTTACATCTTCTACTTTTACTGGTCTAAATGTTCCTAAGCCTACATGTAGTGTTATATATAAAACTTCTATTCCTTTTTCTTCGATTTTCTTTAATAATTCTTTTGTAAAATGAAGTCCTGCGGTTGGTGCTGCTGCAGAACCTAGATTTTTAGCATACACTGTTTGATATCTTGATTTATCTTCTAGTTTTTCATGTATATATGGAGGTAATGGCATTGTTCCTAACTCTTCTAATATTTCTAATAATATTCCATTATAAATAAGTTTAAATCTCATTATTCCTTCATCTTTTTTTTCTATACATTCTAGTTTTAATTTCCCTGATCCAAAAGATATAACTGTTCCTGCTTTTACTCTTTTAGCTGGTTTTACTAAACATTCCCATATATCACTTTGTAAATCTTTTAAAAGTAAAACTTCTATTACAGCATGTGTTTGTTCTTTTTCTCCGATTAATCTTGCTGGTATTACTTTTGTATCATTAAGAACTAGACAATCTCCAGGATTTAAATAATTAATTATATTTTTAAATACTTCGTGCTTTATTTTTCCTGTTTTTTTATCTAGTATCATTAAACGTGACTCATCTCTATTTGGTATGGGTGTTTGTGCTATTAAATTTTCTGGTAAAAAATAATCAAAATCATCTGTCTTCATAATATTATTTAAAAAAACTACTAAAAGTAGCTTTTTTCCTCCCTAAACAACTTTATGTGATAGATTGTATCACATTTTATTTATATATTCAATACCACATATTAGTGTAGTTGCCTTCTTTTTCATAAACTGAATCCATAAGCATTACATAATCCCAAACGCTTGACATTCTTTCTTTTTTATACTCTCTTATTGTTAAGCCTTCATATGCATCAAGAGTTTCTGCAACATAATAGGTATCATTATCTATTCCTATTATTATTCCTATATGACCCCACCAGTTAATTAGATCTCCTACTTTTATTTTGTTAGAATATACTATTTCATTGGTAACTCTTACTCTTTCTCCTAAGTCTGTCATTTGAAAATCTGAATCTGCAGTTTCTCCTGCTCCACGATCTCCAACATCGTATCCTCCATTTAATAAGGCCCATGCTACAAACCCACTACAATCAAGCCCATTTGGACTAGGTAATCCACTGATATATTTACTTCCATAGTTTTCATAATTAGTTAGTGGACATCCCCATATTGCAGGACCTGCAAAAGTATATTTTATATCTTTAAACTTACTTTCATGTAGATATAATCCAACTTTATAATATCTTCCTTCTCCTTCAGCTAGATGCATTCCTGAATTATTTGCTCTTCCATTTTCAAAGAAATAATCTATTTTATAAGGAAACTCTAATGTTAAAAATCTAGCTGCCGCTACTACAGCTGCTCTTGTTTTATATCCTCCAGATTCTTCTATTCTATTAAATAATTCTTTATCTAGTGCATCTGCTTCTTCTTTTGTATATCTGTTGCATGGTAAATAACTTTTATTGTAATCAAAATGTTTAGGCATATCTACTAGTAAAGATGTTACTTCAACTGAAAAATTAATTTCTTTATCAAGAATAACTCCTTTTACTTTTGTTGTTCCCTTTTTTAGTCCTATTAATGTATCATTTTCAATTTTTAATATATCTTTATTTTCTACTGTCCATTTAATATTTTTACTTCCAAATGATTTTAAATCATAAGGTATTTTTGTATCTATACCCTTTACTAAACTTATTTTATTTTCTTTTATATCAAATTTTACTACCTTTTTTGTTATTTTATTAAGATTTCCTATTTCTTTTATATTATCTTGATACTTTAAAAATATATAATAATCATCATAAGTTTTATTAAAACTACATAAATTATTCTTTGCTTTTATATAATCTTTATCTTTTAATTTATTAATATCTTTATCTTTGCTAATTGCACAATAAACATCTATAGGAAGAACATTACTAATATTAATATTTATATCCATTGTATTATCTTTTTCATTATAGTTTTTTATATCTATTTCTTCTATTTTTATTTTTTCATATCCATATACAAATGTTATTCCTATAGCAATGCAAATTAATCCTACTACGAAAAGTATAGTAGTTATTTTCTTCATTACTAACCAACTCCATTATTATTCTTTTTAATTATTTCTATTAAAATATTTTTTGGCTTCTTCAGTTGCTACTCTTCCTCTTGATGTTCTTTTTAAAAACCCAATTTGTATTAAGTAAGGTTCATACATATCTTCTAATGTTGATACTTCTTCTCCAATAGATGTTGCTAATGTATCTATTCCAACTGGACCACCGTTAAATTTATCTATTATTGTAAGCAAAATTTCTTTATCTGTTTGATCTAGTCCATAATCATCTATTTTTAATCTATCTAGGGCTTTTTTTGTTATTTCTAAAGTTATTTTGTCTAACTCTTCTACTACAGCAAAATCTCTTACTCTTCTAAATAGTTTATTAACTATTCTTGGTGTACCTCTACTTCTTCTTGCAAGTTCTTTTGCAGCAGCACCATCTATTTCTGTTCCTAAAACTTTAGAAGTTCTTTTTGCTATATCTATTAATTCTTTTTCGTTGTAATACTGCATTTTATTAGTTATTCCAAATCTATCTCTTAGAGGAGATGAAAGGTCTCCTGCTCTTGTTGTTGCTCCTACTAGTGTAAATGGAGGTAAATCTATTTTTATATTTCTTGATGCTCCATCTTGTCCAATTATAATATCTAGAGTAAAGTCTTCCATAGCTGGATAAAGTATTTCTTCTATATATTTTGGCATACGATGAATTTCATCTATAAATAAAACATCTCCAGGTTCTAGTGTTGATAGTATTGCTGCTAAATCTCCAGATTTTTCTATAGCTGGCCCACTTGCTGTTTTAATACCTACTCCTAATTCATTTGCAATAATATATGCGAGTGTTGTTTTTCCTAATCCAGGAGGACCATAAAGTAAAACATGGTCTAAAGCTTCCTCTCTTAGTTTAGCTGATTTTATAAATACTTTCATATTTTCTTTTACTTCTTGTTGTCCTATATACTCATCTAGACTTTGAGGTCTTATTGATTTTTCATATTCTACATCTTTATCATTTTTATCTAGTATTTTATCCATATAAACCTCCTACTTAAGTAATAGTTTTAAAGCTTGTTTTACTTGTTCTTCTATACTTAAATTATTATCTATTTTACTTAAAATGCTTTTGTATTCTTTTTCTTTATATCCTAAGCCTTTTAATACATCTATAAGTTCATTATAGTTATTTGTCTCTTTTACATCACTTGTATTTAATTTTCCTTTTAAATCTAGTATTATTTGTCTAGCAACTTTATCTCCAATTTTAGGGAATTTTTTTAAATATAAAATGTTTTCTCTTTCTATAGCATCAGTTATTCCTTCTTTTGATCCTGTAGCAAAAAATGGTAATGCCATTTTAGGGCCTATTCCTTTTACACTTAATAGTTTTAAAAATAATTCTTTTTCATTTTTTTCTTTAAATCCATATAAACTATACTCATCTTCTTTTACATGATTATATAAATATATTTTATATTCTTTATCTATTTCAAATGAATATGGATTAGCTACATATATTAAATATCCAATATTATTAACATCTAATACTATATAGCTTGCCTCTATTTCTTTTACTTTTCCAATTAAATATGCGTACATTATTATCACCTATTTAATTATATCATTTTAAAACATTTGTTTCTATATTTTTATATAAAAAAAGTGCTAAATAGCACTATTTAATTTCTACAACTTTTATTTCATAACTTCCATTAGGACTTGAAACAGAAACTATATCTCCAATTTTATGTCCAAGTAAGGCTTTTGCTATTGGAGATTCATTTGATATTTTTGAGTCAAATGGATCTGCTTCTTGTGATCCTACTATTTTATATTCGTCTTTTTCATCTTCATCATCTACATAAGATATAGTTACAGTATTTCCTACTCCTACTTCATCAGTTGAAACTTTTTTTATTATTGTAACGTTATCTACAATTGCTTGTAATTTTTTTATTCTATCTTCAAGTTCTGCTTGTTCATTTCTTGCAGCATCATAGTCTGCATTTTCAGATAAATCTCCTAAAGCACGAGCTTCTTTTATAGCTATTATATTAGCTGGTCTATCAACATTTATTAAACGGTCTAATTCTTCTTTAACCTCTTTATAACCCTCTTCAGTTAAGTATATTGGTTTTTTTTCTGCCATAATAACACCTCTTTTTCAAACTATCTAAAAGGATACTATATTTTTAATATTTTGTCAATATTAAACTTCTTAAATAGGTTATGTAAAAAGTGTAATAAAAATACTATTTTTTTATAATTCTACTTATTTTTTTCTTAATTATTAACAGGTTTTTTACCGTAAAAAATATTATTGGTTTGTATACTTTGCTTATTTCTCCGATACATTCTTCATATCCATAATCTCTACAAAAACCTATTTTAAATTTATATAGACCATCATTAGGATTATTGTTAATTACTCCTCCAAAACTATATGTTCTGCATTTTGTTTCTATGGCCCATTTTATCATTTCTTTTTGCATTACGTAGTTAGGCATTAGATTTCTTTTGTTATTAGAACTTGCTCCATAAGCATAATAAACTTCATTTCCTTTTCTTATTGCTATTGCTCCTGATAAATAATCATCTTCATGTTTAGTTAAATATATTCTTAATTCATCTTCGTTATATACTTTTAACATGTTTTCTAAATATTCATAAGTTCTTAAACCTATTTTATCTCTTTCTGATGTTATCTTATAGAGCTTATAAAATTCTTTTAAATCACTCTCTTTATGTGAATATGTTACTTTTACATTATTTTTTTCTGCCAATCTTATGTTATATCTAGTCTTTCCTCTGAAACTTTTCATTAGATCTTCTATATTGTTATCTTTTAAATATATTTTTGCTTCATATCTTGGTTGAATTAAACTATCTGGATTAGGGTTTGGTCCAGTTGTTTTATATTTGTTATTTTTATATAAAGTATCTAGTTCTTTACTATAAACAACTCCTGGATCGAATGTTAGAGAATAGGCATTATATTTTTTAGCAAGAGGTTTTGCCTCTAAAATAAGTTTATTAACTACTTCTATATTATAGATATCACAAACAGGTCCACGAGGAGAATACATTAATGAAATATTTGTATGAGGTATTTTCTTTATTAGTATTAGCATTCCTGCATATATTTTATTATTTTCTTTTAAATATACAACTTCATAATTCCAATTTCTTTTTACATCTTTCCATTTTAGGTCTTGCATAAAATTATAATTTTTATAACTATTTAAAAATTCTTCATATTCTTTTACTTCTTTTTTATTATTAAAATTTAATATGGACATTTACTTTCACTCCTTAATCCAGCAAATACTTACTATCTACTGCATTAATAGTATATCACAAATATCGTATATTTGCATAAAAACATAATAAATTGTCAGATAATGGGAAAATTAATATAGGTGAAAGTAATGATAATTAATAATCTTGCGAATATACGAGAGGCTTCTGAGTTGAAACAAGAAGATATGGCAAAAATTTTAGGTGTTAGCCAATCGAACTACTCTAGATGGGAAACTAATAAGGAATTCATTCCTTTAAAAAAACTTAATATTCTTTGTAATCATTTTAAAGTTAGTATGGATTATGTTTTTAATTTTAATAGAATTAATACATGGAATAAAAAATTAAAAACAGATAATTATTTGATTGGTAATAGAATTAAAGAATTTAGAAAGAAAAATAATCTAACTCAAAAAGACTTAGCAAATTTTTTAAATACTTCTCAATCTACTGTTAGTGCTTATGAGTCTGGTAAGACTATTCTTTTAACTTCTTTTGCATATCAAATTTGTAGTTATTATAAGATTTCTTTAGATTGGTTATGTGGTAATTAAAAAGAACTAAATAATTTAGTTCTTTTTTTATATCTTTTTTCTCATCATAGAATTTTCATATATTTCTTTATCAACTTTTATATATAAAATCTCTTTTGGGTGATTAGCACATTCAATCTTTTCCATTTTTTCATTATATATTTCTGTTATTGTGAAGTCATAATCTAAACCATTTGGTCCAAATATATTTACTTTAT
Source organism: uncultured Bacilli bacterium (assembly GCA_934101605.1). GTDB lineage: Bacteria > Bacillota_I > Bacilli_A > RF39 > UBA660 > CAKORS01. The sequence continues at coordinate 3,849 of CAKORS010000022.1, read as the reverse complement.
CTCCTATTTTAAAATAGTTTCTTTGTTCTATTTTAGCTAGTTTACTTTTTTTATTGTATGAAAATATAAATGCTAGAAAATCTTGATTTGATTTTTCTTCTCTTCCTATATAATATTGATCATTTTTATTTGCTTGTCTTAAGAAATATTGAGATGTTGATTTTCTATTTGATACTTTATCTAATATTTTTAATTCTCTTTTTATTAAATTACTATTGTAGTTATTTGCATAATAAGCATCAATAAGTTTTCTATAACAACTTATTACTGTTGCTATATAATACTCACTTCTCATTCTTCCTTCTATTTTTAAAGATCCTACTTTCAATTCTATTAAGTCTTTTATATGAGTTGCTAAATTAAGGTCACATGTTGCAATTGAAAAATCAGTCTTTCTTTTTTTATCTAAATCAAAATTAAATCTACATACTTGTGCACAACTACCACGATTAGAATCTCTATTTGTAAAGTAGTTAGACAAAATGCATCTACCACTCATACAGGTACACATTGCTCCATGTAAAAATACTTCTATATGTGTATTTGTTTTATCTATTATTTCTTTTATCTCATTTTTAGTAAGTTCTCTTGCTAAGACTACTCTATCAGCCCCTAATGATGATAGATACTCTACTGTTTCATAATTTGTAGTAGATGTTTGAGTACTTATAAATATTTTTAGATGTTTACAGTTTTTCTTTATAATTTTGATAAGGAAAGGATCTGCAATTATTACTGCATCTACTTTTAGTTTGTCTAATTTTTTTAAATATTCCTCTATACCTTCTAAGTCACTATTATGAAAAATTATATTTACTGTTACATATAATTTTTTCTTTAATTTATGGGCTATTTGGACTGCTTCTTTTATTTCTTCTATTGAAAAGTTATTAGCATTTGCTCTTAGACTATATTTTTGTCCTCCTATATAACAAGCATCAGCGCCATAAAGATATGCTATTTTTAATCTTTTTAAATCTCCAGCTGGAGATAATAATTCTATACGTTCTTTTTTCATTTCTTCACCCTTACTATTGTTTCTTTATCAAAGAATTGTAATGAAGTATTAGGAATTATCTTTTCTATATCTTTTGTTAAATCTTTATTTTCTTTTATACTTTCTATATATTTTTTTATTACTTTTAAAAACTTATTATGGTTTATAGATATTTCATTTAAAATAATATTAGAATCTTTAAAATAATTTAAATATTTCATTCCATTTAAAATAGTGTCAGATAGTATATATGTTCCGGTTTCATTTTCTATTATTTCAAATTTTCTTCCTTCTTTTTTTATGTATTTATATTTTTTGTCTTTTTTTATTTCATTAAAATAGTTAGTTACTAAATGTCTTTTTGAGAAGGACATTACTTGATATCCAAATACGTTTATAAATTTATTTATATTGGTTTTTTCTATTATTTCTTTTATCTCATCTTTTGTTATACAAGGAGATATTAATATTCCTTTGATTCCCATTTCTTCATAATAGTTGCATGTTTTATAGTTAGTTACTAAAAAATTTGGTGAATATATTAAATCTGTTTTTAAGTTTAATTTTGTTTTTAGATTTATTAAAGATAGATCATAGAAAAAGATACCACTTATTCTTAATTCATCTATTTCTAATAAATATTTTCTTAGTTTTTCTAAATCTTTATTAAAAATATTTTTATCTATTTCTATATAAAAATCTATATCTTTATATTCTTTTGTTAATTTTTTTATTTCACTTAACTTCCATGTTATTTTAGTGCAACTAGAAAAATTTTCTAAACACAAAATAAATGCGTTTATTCCCGCATTTATATAGTTTTTTATATTTTTAGTATCAGGTTTTACTACTATATTCATAATAATTCTTCTTTCCTTTTTGTTACCGCTATGCCATCTCCAATTTGATAGATAGTTGTATCATAATAAGGATTGTTTTCTAAAAATTCTACGTAATCTCTTATTTTTCTTACTAATCCTCTTATATTTCTACTTTCTATTTTATCTAAATCTTGCTTTACATATCCATGAAAATTAATATTATCTGTTATAACTGTTCCGTTTGGTTTTAAGTTTTTTTCAAAGAAATTAAATATTTCTTTATTTTTACTTTTGGCAGCATCTATAAAAATAAGATCATATTCTTCATCTAGTTTTACTTCAAATGCATCATTGAATACTAAAGTTATTCTATCTTCAAGATTGAATTTTTTAATATTTTCTAATGCTTTAAAATATCTATTTTTATCTCTTTCGATTGTTGTTATATGAATATTTTTATCTGTTAAAGCCATCATTATAGATGAATATCCTATAGCTGTTCCTACTTCTAGAATACTTTTTACTCTATTTTTTATAATATATGTAGTTATATATTCAAGACTGTCATCTTCAATTATTGGAACATTATAGTTTTTTGCATATATTTTAATTTCTTTTATTAATTCGGGTAGTTCTTTTACCATTCATACCACATTCCTTTGTCTTGTAATTCTTTTATTATTTTGTCATGATCTGTTTCATTTTTAGTTAAATATATTTTACCGTCTTTATCTGATACATAGTATAAATAACTTGTATTATTTGGATAAAGAGCTGCTTCTATAGAACTTTTTGATGGTGATGAGATTGGTCCAACAGGAAGTTTTCCTATCATTTCTGGTCCTCTTGTATTATAAGGATTATTACTGTTTAACTCAGCCATTGTTAAATCTCTTTCTCCTAAATCTATTTTAAATGCATAGTAAGTTGTTGCATCTGCTCCAAGGCTCATACCATTTTTTATTCTATTATAAAATACTGATGATACATCTTTTCTTGATGATTCATCTTGAGTTTCTGATTCTATTATTGACGCTACTGTTATTAACTCATGTATTGTATAGTTACTTTTTTCAAAAGCTTTTTTATATTTTTTTAATACGTTATCTGTTTCATCTAATATTATTTTATATATATCTTCTATATTTGAATTCTTATCTATGTTATAAGTATCTGGATATAAATAACCTTCAAGTGGATAATATATATTTTTATTTTTTATATCTTCAGTTAAAAACCAGTATTTTTCTATTAAACTATTTAGATATGTTTCATCTTTTTGCTTATTTATTATTTCATCATATGAGTATTGTGAGTTTTGTTCTATAGTTTTTGCTATAGTTCTCATATTTTGTCCTTCTTTTATAGTTATCATTGCAGTATTTGTATTTGTTCCACCAAGAAGTAAAACTTTTAATACTTTTTTTACATTCATACTAGGACTTAATTTATATGTTGCAGCATAAATATTTGTTGCTTTTTTAACTTTTGTATAGTAATAAAAAACTTTACTATTTTTTATTATTCCTTCTTTTTCTAATTTATTTGCTATATCAAGTCTTGATGAACCACTTTCAATAACTATTTCTTTCGTTTTTTTATTACTACTATCTTTTGGTAACATATTTATAAAAACAAAAGACATAATAGCAATTACAACTAATAGAATTGCTATTATGATTGATTTAATAAGAATCTTTATTTTCTTATTCATTTTTATCTTCCTTTATTTCATCTTGTAAAACTTTTAAAGCCATTTCAATTACTTTCCATTCTTTTTCTGTTGTAATTGGTTGTAATTTCATAATATCTTTATCGTATTCTATAATTGAACCATAGGCTTTTATATTTCCATGTTCATCAGTTGTATTATCTGTATAAGCTAGATAATGTTTTCCTGTTTCTTTTGAATCAAATTCTAATAATTTATAGAATATTTGTTTTTCACCTTTCTCATTGAATCCTACAAACATATCTTCACTTAAATTTTCTTGATCTGTTTCTTCTTTTATTTTATCTACTATTTTTTTA
>CAKORS010000021.1 GCA_934101605.1 uncultured Bacilli bacterium | reverse complement strand
AACCTGCACCTGCTATAACAAGCATAGGTCCATCTTTATACATAACTGCTTCTTTTTGCATATCATTTAAATTTTCAAGCATTCTTACCACCTATTTAATTATACAAAAAAATACAAACTTTTGATATACAAAAACATAAGTTTTAAAAACTTTTTAACTCTTATTAGTCAAAGAAATTAAATCTTTCAAATATAAAAACTTATCAGTATAATTATTATTTATTTCATTTACAAACCCATTATAAATAATATCAATATCATAAGAAATCTTATTAAAATATTCTAAATAATAATAACTTAATCTTTCCATTTCATTATTCTTATACATCCTATCAATAGATTCCATTATATACTTTTTTACCCTATCACATTCTCTAGAACATTTTCTAACCATTCTTAAAGAAGTTAAAACATAATCAAAACTATATTCTTCCATTCTAAGAACACAATTTAAAACATCATCCTCTTCCGCTAATAACATCCTAGATATTTCTCCATTATCAAAATTAACTCCTATAGCAATAACACCATCACTTAAAATTGCTAAATTAGTATCTTCAATATAATCATCATAATATTTAGTTTTATTATTTATAACACTTAAAAAACTATCACATACTTTTATATTATTAGAAATAAAATCACTAATAACTTTATTATTAACTTTAAAAACAGGTATCTTTTTTATATATTTTATATCATCACTATCTTCCCATTCAAAAAATTCATATAAAACTTTATTAAAATTTAATAAAATATCATAAATATAAACCATATAATCACCTAAAAATAGTATTAACTAATATTTACATTTTATTATTGATAAATATAAATTTTATAAGTATAATCTATAATAGAGGTGAAGAAAATGACAAAAACAATTATGCTAATAAAATATATTATATTAGGAGCAATCCAAGGATTTACTGAACCACTTCCTATTTCTTCAAGTGGACACTTAGTAATATTTAAAAATCTTTTCAAAATGGATGTTTTAAATGATCTAAATTTTGAAATAATAGTAAATTTTGGTTCTTTAATTGCAATAGTATTAGTATATAGAAAAACTATCATAAAACTAATAAAAGAATTTTTCTTATATATTAAAACAAAAAATGAAGAATATAAAACTAGTTTTAAAATGTGTTTATATATTGTTATTGCAACAATACCAGCCGGTCTTTTAGGACTTATATTTAAAGATAAAATAGATGCCCTATCTGGAAAAGTAAAACTAGTAGGTATAGCTCTTTTAATAACAGCATTAGCGTTATTTATAGTAAGAAAAATAGATGGACACAAAAAATTTGAAAATATAACTTATTGGGACGCTATTAAAATAGGATTATTTCAAGCAGTAGCACTACTTCCTGGAATATCTAGAAGTGGATCTACCATCGTTGGTGGTTTATTATCAGATCTAAAAAAAGATGTAGCAGTAACATTCTCATTTCTAATGTATATTCCTATATCACTTGCAACAGTAGTATTAGGAGTTAAAGATTTAATTAGTGCACCAAATCTAAGCACATTAGCATTTCCTTACTTTATAAGTATGATAGTATCTGCAGTTATAACTTATTTTTCAACAAAACTATTCATAGATATAGTAAAGAAAAAGAAACTAATATATTTTGTAATCTACTGCTTAGTAGTAGGAACACTAGTAATAATATTTATGTAATATAAAAAATGATTAGAAATTCTAATCATTTTTATTATCCCTAAATCTACTTCTAACCATAGGTTTATAATCAGTATTATCATAACTATTATTGCTATTATAATAATTTTCATTATTATTTTCTAAAACTCTATCCTGTTCTTCATCACCTGAATTATCTTTTAATTCTATCTTTAAATGAGATACCTTATCATTATCATTTCTTTGTTTAATATCATCTCCAACATAAGAGGCCATTGTAGCTGCTTGAGATGCTAAAGTAACACCTATAGCACTAGCATATACTAAAGGATTTAATTTCATCAAAGGTCTTGCTATTCCTAAAGCCATTGTAGCATCAAGTATAACTGTCTTTATTTTACCCATCTTAACTGTTTCAACATTCTGTTTCTTTATCTTATATCTATATAAATTATAAGACGCTATTAAAACTTCTAAACAAAGCGGTAAAATAAACTCTTTTCCTCCCATAGGAATAGTAAGAGCACCTCCCACTATTGATAATATCTTATCGCAAACTCCATCAAGTTTAGCCCCAAACTCACTAACACAATTAAACTTTCTAGCAAGTGTTCCATCTAACTTATCTGTACAAGCACTTCCAACAAAAAGTCCAAATGTAAGAGGATAATTTCCCATTACAAAACTTACTATAGAACCAAGAAGTAAACCTAACCTACTCCAAGTAATCATATTAGGTATTTGTCTTTTAATTTTATCTTTCATAAACTCCCCCTAAAAAATTATAACTATTATAACATAAAATAAAAAAGAAACAAACTATAAAAACATTTCCAAATAACAAAGGATAAACACAATTACTACTAAAAGTCCTACAATAGGAATAACAGTATTATGTAATAGGTTCTTTCCTGTCTTATATAAATCTACTAAACATTTTATAGATATAACAAATAAAAATATTCCATAACAAACACCACTAATCAAAGTAATAGAATTATAAATACTTAAATCACTACCCATTATATATTGCATAAATATAGAAAATAAAACTACTACACTAACTAATGCAACTATAGAATACAAAATCTTATTAATAGCTTTTTCATTAAATTTAAATGTCCTTTTTATAGACTTAATCATAACTTCAAATGCTACTACTGCAAGTATTATAGTATAAAATACCAAAGCAACAGTTTTATTTCCATTTACTGCTAAATAAAACAAAAAACTAATTCCAAAAACAACTATAAATATTTCCATAATCATTTTACTAGGTATAATTGGTGTAACACTTTTTTTAACTTCTTTTTTCATATAATCCTCCAAAAAAATCTTTAAATATTCCATATAAAGGAACAGCATTAAACTCTAATTTCTCTTTACTAACTGGATGATAAAAAGATAAATAATGAGCAAATAAAGCAAGTTGCTTCTTATTTTCTCTTCCATATCTTTGATCACCATATAAACTAAAACCACGAGATGCAAATTGAACCCTTATTTGATGATGTCTACCAGTATAAAGATTTACATCTACCAAAGATAAATTATTCTTAACCTCCAACAATTTATAAGATAATTTAGCATCTTTTCCATCTTCAGAAATAATACTACTATTATCTTTAGTTTTTAATATCTTATCATAAAAAGTATCTTCATTCTTTTCCAACACTCCATCTATAACAGCATAATATCTTTTATCAAACTTACCTTCTTTAATTTGTTTAGATAATCTTTCACTAGCTTTACTAGTTTTTGCAAAAACCATAATACCACCAGTAGGTCTATCTAATCTATGAACAAGTCCTAAATATACATTACCAGGTTTATTATATTTAACTTTTATATAATCTTTAACCATTGTTAACATATCAATATCTCTAGTATTATCAGCTTGAGATAAAATATTAACAGGTTTAATAACGACTATAATATGATTATCTTCATACAATATTTCTAAATTATTCTTCATATCTTGCATAAACTCCACAAGGTAAAATTATTCCATTGTTATCCCTAATACCTAATTCACCACTACTAATATTTCCATTCTTAAAATGTAATCTTAATAAGTTTTCTAAAACAATCGGAGATAGCCCTGCAGTATAAGAATTTATTATAAAAAATAATGGATTATCACTTAATATAAGCATACATTTATTAACTAAATCATATAAATCTTTTTCAATATCCCAAACTTCATTTTTAGAACCTCTTCCATATGACGGAGGATCCATTACAATAGCATCATACTTATTGCCACGTCTTATCTCTCTTTCAACAAATTTTTTAACATCATCTACTAAAAATCTTATTGGTCTATCTTCTAAATTATTAACTTTAACATTTTCTTTAGCCCAATCAATCATACCACGAGAAGAATCCACATGAACAACAGACGCCCCTTCTTTTAAAACTGCAACACTAGCACAACCAGTATAAGCAAATAAATTTAAAACCTTAATATTTCGTTTGGAATTTCTAATTTTTTCTCTCATAAAATCCCAATTTATAGACTGTTCTGGAAATACACCTGTATGTTTAAATCCCATTAGTTTTACCTTAAACTTTAAATCTTTATAATTAATTATCCAATTATCAGGTAAATCTTTTAACTTTTCCCAATAACCCCCACCTTTATTACTTCTGTGATAATAAGCATAAGCTAAACTTTTATCTATATCTTCTTTCCAAATAATCTCAGGATCTGGTCTTAATAAATAATATTTACCCCATTTCTCAAGCTTTTCACCATTTGATGTTCCAATAATTTCATAATCATCAAAATCTTTAACAAGTAACATAATATCACCACCTAAATTATACTAAACAAATTAATATAAAACAATTACTTTCTACCTCTAAATCTATTATTATCTATATCATTAAAATTATCTAAGTTGTTATGTAAAACAGCTAAATAAAGTAAAAGATTATCCATTTGTTCTTTATCTATTAAATCATCACTAATATTAGCCTTTAAATAATAAAATGCATGAAGTAAACGAATATCTTTACACTCAACATCTAAAATATAATTACCACATTTCCTAATTAACTCATCAACAGAAATTAAATCAATACAATAATTAATATCCACATCTTTTTTACTAAATTTTTCGAATTCAAAAAATTTATTATTGTTTTTATCATATGCAACAAATATACCTCTTTTATAATCTAAATACATATCCATATTATTTATACCATTACCAACTTGAAAATCAAGTTTATATAAAATACTTTTCTTTCCAATCGAACTAAAAACTTTACCTAAAATAATAGGTTTTTCAGATCTAGCCATATAAAAATTGTCAATTTTATATTTTTTCCCCATATTAATCCCTCGACACTATATTATATCAAAAATTAGACAAAAGAAAAAGAAGAATTATTTTTCTTCTTGTTTAATTACTTCTTCACCTTTATAAGATCCACATTCACGACAAACACGATGAGCCTTTATTGTAGCTCCACATTTAGGACATTTAGTAGTTTGCTTTGCTGTTAGTGCCATGTGTGCTCTACGAGTTCTCTGACTTGTTTTTGAAACTTTTCTTGCTGGAACTGCCATATTATCACTCCTTTGTTATATTTGACTATTTCGTCATTGCTTTTTAAATTATACACTATATTGTAAAAAAATACAACATTTTTTTATAAAACTTAGTTAATTTGTTTCAAAAAATCCTTTGATTTTAAATATAAACCAGTATATCTAGCATAATATTCATCTAAAAACAAATTAATTTCCCTTTTATTTTTATCCAAAATATTAATATCTTTTATTTTACTTATATCTACATATAAAAACATTCTTAATAGCTTTATAGTTTTAGGATCTACTATATACTGATTAGTATAACATTCCTTACATATATAACCCCCACTATCACCATTAATAGTTACTATATCATTTGTCTTTCCACACAAAGAACAGCTTGTTAAATTAGGCATTACACCCAAATAATCTAAACATTTTAATTCTACTATATTGCTAATTACTAAAGGATCAAAACCATTATCTATTTTTATAAGTGAAGATATTAATATATTATATAAATTATCATAATAACCAGTTTTAAGAATTTGATTTACTAAATCAAGTAAAAAAGAGGCATAGCCTATTTTCTTTAAATCAGTCTTAATATTCTTAAATTCTGATATTACATCTACACTAATTAAAGTTGATAAACCATTATCCTTATAATAAATATTAAAATAACCATAAGTAAGTTTAGAACTAACACTTCTAAGTTTACTCTTTAAATTTCTACAACCCTTAGAAATAACTCCTATCTTACCATATTCTAAAGTTAAAACATTTAAAATCTTACTTGATTCACTATAATTAACATCACTTATTATTATTCCCTCTACTTTTTTTATTTCCATTGTATTCAATCTCTTTCATCAATATATAATAACGTATATCTCCAGTTAAACTAAATAATTTCCATAAACTATCATTCATAATATCACCATTAATATTATGATATTATATTAAGAATCTAATTCATCATTAAGACCTAAATCTTTTATAACAGAATCTCTGTTTCTCCAATTATCAATAGTTTTAACAAATAACTCTAAATATACTTTAACCCCTAAAAGTTCTTCTATATCAACTCTTGCCAAACTACCAATTCTTTTTAACATACTACCATTTTTACCAATTATAATCTTCTTTAAATTATCTCTATCAACAATAATTAAACCATTAATATAACAACTACCCCTTTTAAATTCCATATTCTCAACAATACAACATACAGAATGAGGAACCTCTTCTTTCGTTAAATTTAAAACTTTCTCTCTGATAAGTTCTCCTACCATAAATTTTTCACTAACATTAGTAATCATATCATCATCAAAATACTTAAAATCATCTTTTAAATATTTTTTTATTGTCTTTATAAGATCATCAACATTTATTCCCTTTAAAGAAGAAATAGGAATAATTTCTTTAAAATCATATAAATCTTTTAATTTTAATATCTCTTCAAATAACTTTTCTTTATCTATTAAATCTATTTTATTTAATAATAGAATAACATCTTTATTATCACTTTTTAACTTATCTAATATCTTTTGATCATTTTTACCAAAACCACTAGCGATATCTACAACTAATAAAACTAAATCATTCTCCATTGATTGATAAGCTTTCTTATTTAAAATATCAAGTAAACTACTAGAAGCTTTACTTATGCCAGGAGTATCAACAAAAACAATCTGTGTATCAGAATCATTATAAATTCCATAAATTAAATTTCTAGTAGTTCCTACCTTATCGCTTGTTATAGCAACCTTTTTATTAACAATTTTGTTAATAAGTGTGCTTTTACCAACATTAGGTCTTCCTACAATACTTACAAAACCACTTCTCATTTTAAATCATCCTCACCAAAAGGATAAGGACATAAATCCTTTACCATATAAGTTTTAGTTTTACCATCACTATTCATACAAATAACATGGCAATCTAAATCAAAAAGTTCAAAAATAACTTGTCTACACATAAAACAAGGTGTAGAAATATCTCCATCAGTCATAACATATAATTCTGCAAAATCATGCTTTTTATAACCAGAACTAACAGCATTTAATATAGCACTTCTTTCAGCACAAATACTAGCACCATATGATGCATTTTCAACATTTACTCCACCAAATTCTTTGCCATCTTTCATAACCACAATGGCACTAACCCTAAACTTAGAATAAGGAGCATAGCTCCTTTTTTGTAACTTCAATAATTTATCTTTCATCTATATCACCTAAACAACATCACAATCTTAGGAATAAATATCATAAGTCCTACTATAAAATCAAATATACACAAAATACCAACTGCACCACTTGCTGAATCTTTTGCAACCTTTGCTTCAGGTTTTATCTCTTTTGTTACTAAATTAACACAAGCTTCAATAGCAGTATTTAACATCTCTGCAGTTAATGTTACTCCTATTAAAACAACTAATATCAAAGATTCAACATAAGTAACACCAAGTACAATACCAAGTATCATAACAATAATTGCAGCTAACATCATAACAAATATGTTCTGTTCATGATAAAATGCATATCTTATTCCTTCATAACAATATTTAAATGATTTTACAAATCTAGTAAAACTTTTCTTATTAAACTTATCTTTTGATTCCTGCTTCATTTAATATCAACTCCTGTTTTCCAAACATTTCTTTTTCATCTTCTTCTTTCATATGATCATACCCTAACAAATGAAGTAATCCATGAACTGCTAAAAAAGATAATTCCCTAATTAATCCATGTCCATATTCTAAGGCTTGCACCCTTGCTTTATCAATAGAAATATATATATCTCCAAGCATTCTAATACCATCTACATTTTCTTTTTCCTCATCCTCTAAAGCAAAACTTATAACATCTGTAGCCCTATCAATATTTCTATATTCCTTATTAATCTTATGAATATAATCATCATCTACTATTATAACACTAAAATAACATTTATTAACATTTTCCATCTTTAAAGCTATCTTTAATACTTTTTTTACTATTTTAATTTCTTTATTTAAATTATTATCCGTTAAATTAACTATATCAAATTTCTTTAAGGAATTAAAAACCATATTAAACCTCCAAATAATACAATAGATAATATATTAAGCATCATCTCTGATTTAAACATATCAGGAACTCTATGTTTTATTTTTAAACATAATTTATAAATAGCAAGTCCAACTAAAGCTCCTAAAACATTTAAAATAACATCATCTATATCAAATACTCTACCTATAGCAAGTTGTGTAAGTTCAATAGAAAGTGATGCAATTGATGCAAGTAAAAACACATACCTATATTTATCTGTCTTAGTAACTATAGCAACAAATAAACCATATGGCATAAACATTATCATATTACCAAATACATTTCTAAAAAATAAACTACTACCTATTTTATATCTAAATATTTCTTTAAAAGGTGTATAATTTGCTCCAGTCCAATTAACATCTCTATATGTTACAACTTGGAACAAACATAACACATAAACCAAAGCAGCTAACATAAATAACTCTTTATATAAAATAAATCTCTTCTCATTAGCAATTAAATAAGTAAGTCTCAAAGATATAGCAACAATAACTGAAATAACGACCATAGGCCATGAAAAACTCAAAACTTCAAGTGCATAATCTTTTAACCTCTCCATTATCATTGCTATCCCTCTTTTTCTATAATTTCTGCTTTTTCTTCCATAGCTATATTTTCATAGGTCTTAAAAAAAACCTCTATATACATTTTATCATTTTTACTATAAGTTTTCAAAGTTTTTTGTTCTAATATTTTTTCATTATCATTAAGATTTTTCTTTATACTAGAAAGTGCTTTATCTTCCAAATATTTTTTCAAATCATTTTTGTTATATCTATACTTTTTATTCTTATAAATAAATTTATCATTTATACCTATAGATACAAAACTTCCTTTATATAAAGTTTTTTTATTTTCTTTATTTATATCTTTATAAAAACCAAGAATATTAAACTTCTTTCCCATTATTTCAATATAATAATACCTCTTCTTATTAGTTATACTTTTCTTATTAATATAATAACTAGTTTTAAGTTTAACTTTATACCATACTTCAGCATATACATCCGCTGAAGACTTAACCATATCAACAATATTATCATTTCTATATATTAAACCAGATACTATTATATCTCCTTTTTTTACATAATCATCATTATTTAATATAACTTGCCCCCTATTAGCAACAATATTTCTTATAATACCGTTTTTCTTAGCAACAATATTAGTACTACCAACTTCATCCTTAATATCATCATGTTTTCTCATTATAATATTAACATCTATGTTTACACCACGATTTACAATTTCTATCCACTCAATATAATAAGAATTATTATACTTTATCTTCTCCGCTATTTTTTTATATTCATCAAAACTCTTATCAAAACTATACAAAGTAATCTTATTATCATAAAGTTCTTTTCTAATCTTTTCATCCAAAACACTATTAGCATTTATATTAATAAAAAAAGTCATTTTAGATAATATAAAAACCAAAAATAAAGAAAGTAAAAAAAATATAAAAACAATATTATATTTTTCTATCAATAACTTAACTCTATTTACACCATAAATCTTAATAATTCTTATTTTATTAGAAGTCTTAATTTCACTTAACTTTAAATAATCCAAATAACTTATCTTTATAATAATTTTATTTTCATAATATTTCAAATCATAAATATCAATACCCGATTTAAATAGTTCTCTTATATAACTTTTTAAATATCTTCCACTTATCTCTACAACATAACAATTAATCATTTATATCACCTAAAATCTATTCTAGAAATATCACCCTTTATTAAAAGCTCACTATCTAAAAGTTTAGTAATTATAAGATCATTACCATAAATAGAAATAGTTTTAATTCCACAATTAACAATAATATTATTAGAATCAAAATCAATAATATCTTTATAGTTTATAATATTTAATCCATCCATTTGATAAATAATCTTTAAATTTTCATCTTTTATTACATCAAATAACCCTTTAAACATAAAACCCCTAGTTAATTATATAAAAAAAGAAGCAAATTATGCTTCCAATTTACTTCTTATCTTACCGTTTAAAACTTGCATATTACATCTATTCTTAACTTTTGGAGTTATCACTTTCATTATTTTTCCTAAATCTTTTATAGATTCAGGTTTAACCTCATCAAAGACATCATCTATTATTCCATCAAGTTCCTCATCACTTAATTGTTTAGGCATATATTTAGATAGTATTTCAATTTCTCTTTTATAAGATGAAACCAAATCATCTCTACCTGCTTTAGAAAATTCAAGAATAGAATCATTTCTCATTTTTATTTGTTTATTAATAACATCTAAAAGTAATTCATCACTCTCTTCTAATTTTTTATTAATAATTTCCATTTGCATAGCACCTTTAACTCCTCTTAAAGTTGCCATAACTTCTTTATCCTTCTCTTTCATAGCATTAACTAAATCTTTTTTTAATTCTTCTACCTTACTCATAATTCCTCCTTATACATAAAAAGAAAGTAAATACTTTCTTTTAAATTAATCATTTCTTTCTCTTCTATTTTTCTTCCTAGAGTTAATAATATTTTGTTTCTTTTCTTCTCTTTTTACTATACCAGGTTTAGAATAGAATTTTCTTTTCTTAACTTCTGAAGGGATACCATCTCTAGAACATTTTTGTTTAAAACGTTTTAAAGCGCCATCTAAATTTCCTTTAACCGCTACTTGTGTCATCTTTATCCCTCCTTCCCGGGTTTTCTACCAATGATTATAACAAAAAAATACAAAAAAAACAACTTTTTCTAAAAAAAGTTGCAAATTTGTTACTTTTTATATAATTCTCTAACCTTTTCAACTTGATCTTCGCCATATCCTACTACTGCTTTAGAACATTTTTTAACTATAAAATTATATACTTTATCAAAATCATCTTTATCTTTTTTTATTCTAAAACCACTAGCAATTTCATATTTTCTAAATTTTTTATCATAAATAATTATACTTCTACCTACTAAAAATAATCCATATGATTTCCTTTCAATTTGATAAACCCATAATACATCACTATATTTAATAACATTTAATTTATCTTTAAAATCAACAATATAATTACTAGTTAAATAAATTTTGTTTTTATCAAACTTAATACAAGTTTTTTTATCTATATCACTGCTAATTAAAGAAACATCTTTTTCACTAAGTGAATCTATAAGTTTATCACTCTTACGTTTATTAAAAATATATACACCAACAGAACCAAATCCTGCAAGACCTACTAAAATTAAAATAATATAAATACTAGAATTAGGAATTGTTTCTTGATATTTCTTTGAAACATTATTAACAGTATCTAAGAAAAAACTACCAAAATAATTTTCAAAATTATCATTATTTATCTTTTCTTTATTCAAAATAGTATTAATACCTGTTATAGCAAGCTTTTTAACATTATTTAATATTTTAACAGAAGATCCATATAAAATAATTGGATTAGTATCAATATCTTGAGCATCTATTAAAGTTTGATATGTCTCATCATTTAAATATACTATAAATATATGATTTAAAGAATCTTTAACAAAATAAAGTTTCATTGAAGAATCTTCAGATTTAGCAAATAAATAAGGTAAAGATGCAACTTCAACCTTTGATTGATATCCTTCATTTTTTATATTTATAAGATCTTGTACAACCTTAGAATTATTATTTTTATAAAGTCCAAAAATTAAACACAAAAATACAATTATAAATCCAATTCCTATAAATAAATTTTTCTTACTAATATTTTTAATACTATTTAAATTACTATCCATACGACACTCCCTACTTAACACAAATTATACAACAAAAATACCCATTGTTCAATCAAATCATTTACATAAATATAGATAAAATGTTAATATATCTATAGAGGATAAGGTGATAAGATGAAAAACATATTAGTATTTGGTCATAAAAATCCTGACACCGATAGTGTTTGTGCCGCAATAAGTATGGCTTATTTAAAAAACAAACTAGGATATAAAGCAGAACCAAGATTATTAGGAAGTATAAATGATGAAACAAAATTTGTTTTAGATTATCTAAAAATTAAAAAACCTAAATATCTAAATGATGTAAAACTACAAATAAAAGATATAAATTATCGTAAAAAATACTTTATAAATCACAATGAATCTTTACTAAAAGCATTTGAATATATGACAAAAAAAGATATAAGTACTATACCAGTAGTAGATGATGATAATAAATACGTTAAATCTTTAGCAATGAAAGATATTGCAAGAAATCAAATAATGGGTGATACAAGTTCTTTATCAACATCATTTGATCATATTTTAACAACACTTAATGGTGAACAAATCTTAAAATTTGATGATGAAATAAAAGGAAATATCATAGCAGCATCTTTTAGAAGTACAACATTTATGGATACAATAAAAATAACCAATAATGATATATTAATCGTTGGTGATCGCCACAGTATAATAGAATACGCTATTAAAAATAAAGCAAAATTATTAATTCTAACAAACAATAGTGATATTAAAAAAAGACACTTAAAACAAGCCGAAAAAAATAAAGTAAACATTATAAAAACAAATCTTGATAGCTTTAATGTATCAATAAAAATAGGATTAAGTAATTACATTAAAGATATACCTTTCACACAAAATCTATTATGTATAAATGTAAACGACTATGTAAGTGACATATTAGAACTTACTAAACAAACAAAGTATAGTTACTACCCTATAGTAGATAAAAATAACACATGTCAAGGTCTACTAAAAGTAGCGGACTTAAACGATAAAAGTCCAAAGCAAGTTATCTTAGTTGACCATAATGAATATCGTCAAAGTGCTGATGGTATTGAAGAGGCTGAAATAAAAGAAATAATAGATCATCATAGAATTGGTTCTATAGGAACAAACTACCCTATTAACTTTAGAAACATGCCAGTTGGTGCATCAAATACTATAATTTATGGTCTATATAAAGAAAATAATATAGAAGTAACAGAACTAATGGCAAAAGTAATGCTTTCAGGAATCCTATCTGATACCTTAGTATTACATTCCCCAACAACAACAGAACTAGATAGAAAATATGTAAATGAATTATCGAAAATAGCAAACATAAATTATAAAGAATATGGAATGGAAATGCTAAAAAAAGGAGCAAATTTAAAAGATAAATCTATTAATGATATAATACATAATGATTTTAAAATATATGAAGAAAACAAATACAAAGTAGGAATAGGAACTTGTCAATTATTTGAAAATGATATAAAACAATTACTAACTAAAAAAGATGAAATAATAAATACATTAAATGAAATACATAAAAATGAAAAATATGATATTATAGCATTATTTATAACAGATATAATAAATGAAGGTTCATACATTTTCTACAGTGAAAACTCATTTGATAAACTAAATAAATGCTTCAATATAGAAATACATGAAGGTTTGTTTATGAAAAATTACATTTCAAGAAAAAAACAAATAATTCCAGCAATTATGAATATTTTAGATAATAAGTAAAAGAAGTTCTTAACGAACCTCTTTTTTTATTAACTTAGCATGTAATACCATTCGAGTATCATTAGAATCATAACAAGATGAAAGAGTTATAACTTTATCTTTAGCATTAACAGATGTTCCAAAATCAAACATACTCCTTGATTTCACTTTAGAAATCCAAGAACTAAAATCATTATCATCATAAAAATCTGTTCTTATATAATAAGATTCTGCTTTTATTTTATAAACAGAAAAAACTTGCCATAAAGTATTTTCATAAGGAGTAGAAAACTTAATAATTCTATTTTCATAATTATTATACCACTCTCTATTAAGCGTTTTTCTTAAAGACCAAAACATTGAATGATTTTTCATACTATGTCCATAAATAACAGTATTATAGTCAAAATCCTTATTATTATTTCTATAGTCCATAAATATCCATCCAGCACCATTATAAGTCTTATCAAAAGAATGCCTTAAATAATAACTATTACTAGATGTTTTAACAACAGGAAAATCAATATCAGTACCATTTACCCAAATCCATCCAACAGTATCAGAATTTTCTTTTAAAAGTTCTGAAAAATCAACACTAGATAAATTCATATTCTTATACTTCCAATAAGAATCATTTGTATCTTCTGGTGGATTAACTAAATCTCCACCATCTTTAGTATTTGTTTTTGTATTATTTTGAATTTCTTTAGCCAACTGTTCATTATTCCTATTATCATCATACCATCTATATATCTTATATCCAGAATATATTAAAGTTCCAAGTGATACAAAAAAAATAATTCCTATAACAACTTTAAATAGAATATCTTTAAAACTTCTCTTTTTTCTTACAGCTTTTATATTATTGTCATTTTTACTAGACATATAATCACCCTCTCTATCATTATATCAAAAATAAATAATAAAAATATAAAAAATATTAAAAAAGTATTGAAAAACAAAAAAAGATTTGTTACAATAACATTGCTTATTTATGGCGAGATAGCTCAGCTGGCTAGAGCAATCGGTTCATACCCGATAGGTCAAGAGTTCGAATCTCTTTCTCGCTACCATATGAAATTTATCGATTCTATGAATCGATTTTTTTATATAATTTTATATTCTCTACCAAGTATTCTTTCATCACTACAATATTCCAAAATAAATTTATTATTTTTCCTTACTATTATTATCCCGATTGTTTTTATATCTCCAACTTGTTTTATTTTTTTATCAACATAATTCATATATTTTATTATTTGTCCTATATATTCTGCTTTTAACTTTTGTTATTTTTAGTTCTATTA
>CAKORS010000020.1 GCA_934101605.1 uncultured Bacilli bacterium | reverse complement strand
GATTAACTTTATTAGTTACATATTCTATTTGTTTTTTACTATATATTTTTTCTCCTATAACATGTTTTCTTTTCATATTACCACACTTTCATATTGGTTATTTTTCTTATTATTATAATATATAATAAATATAAACTTAATATAATAAGTAATAAAATTTTTCCTATATTATTAGTTAAGAATATATTAAAATAATCTTTATTTAATATAAATATTGATAAGAATACTACTATTGGCATGATGATAAGAATTATAAATATTAGTTTTGATAATGATGTTTGAGATTCTAATTCTTGTTTTAATCTTCTTCTTTCATAGAATTCTTGTTCTATAGATGAAAATATTTTTACAATATTTCCTCCAGTTTTATTTATTATTACTAGAGTTGATGTCATATATTTTATTTCTTCTACATTAACTCTTTTATAAAATCTATCAAATACTGTTTCTAATTCTAGTCCATATGTTAAATCAATAAACATTTTTTTAAATTCTTTACCAATTGGTGTATTAAGTTCATTTCCTACAAGTTCTATTGCTTGCATAATACTTCTTCCTGATTTAAATGCATTATTCATTATTATAATAGCTTTTAATAGATCATTTTCCATATCTTTTTCAGTTGTTTTATGGTGTATTAGCATCAACACATCAGGAATTATAAAACCAATAAATCCCCCGAATAATAGTTGTATAATTCTTATATCTCTTAATCTTAAGATATCTGATAATATGACTATTAGGATTCCTAGTATTCCTGCGATTATTTTTTTAGATATAAAAATGTCTAATTCTTTTTCTTCACTATATTTAAAGCTTTCTTTATAAATTCTTTTTAGAATTTTATTTAATAATAATTTATTTGTAAGTTTAGATACTTTTTCTAACAGTTTTTCTTTTTCTAGCGATACTTTTTCTGCAAAAGAAGTTGTTTTAGTTGTTAAAGACTTAGTTGAAAATCTAGTAATTCTTTTTTCTTTTTTTATTGTTTTGGAGATTTTTATTACAACAAATAAAACAATAATTAGTATTATTAAAAATAGTATTTTTATTGCTTTATTTAATATATAACTCATAATCTCACCTCTTTATTTTAATCTTTTAGTTTTTCAAAGATATCATCAACTGAATGAACTCCTTTATTTCTTATTTTTTCATATACTTTTGGTATATATTTATAAAGAATAAATGATCCATCTACTTCATTTGATTTAGTTAATCCTTTTTGTTTGAAAGCAAATATTTCTTTTGTTTTTATCATACCATCTTTAAGTCCAATTACTTCTGATATAGAAGTTATTTTTCTTTTACCATCTGATAATCTTTCAATATTTACTACTATATCTATTGCTTTTTCTATATATTCTCTTATAGCTAGAATAGGAATTTCTATTCCTCCCATTAAAACCATTGTTTCTAATCTATTTAGAGCATCAACAACACCATTTGCATGAAGTGTTGATAAAGATCCATCATGACCTGTATTCATTGCTTGAAGCATATCAAATGCTTCTTTACCACGAACTTCTCCGACTATAATTCTATCTGGTCTCATACGAAGAGAGTTTCTAACTAAATCTCTTATTGTTATTTCTCCTTCAGTATCATAATTTGTATTTCTTGTTTCTAGAGTTACAACATTTTTTTGATTTAAATGAAGTTCTGCGGCATCTTCTATAGTTATTATTCTTTCATCTTCTTTTATAAATGATGATAGTATATTTAATATTGTAGTTTTACCACTACCAGTTCCACCACAAACAATAATATTTAGTTTTGCTTCTACACATGCTTCTAAAAATCTTGCCATATACGGAGTTAATGTTCCGTTTCTTATAAGGTCTTCAACTGTATTTAAGTTAGGTTTAAATTTTCTTATAGTTATAACTGGTCCATTTAGTGCAAGTGGTGGAATTATTGCGTTAATTCTGGAACCATCTTTTAGTCTTGAATCAACCATCGGATGTGATGCATCAATTGTTCTTCCTAATGGTTCTATCATTCTTTGAATTGTTCTTATTATATGGTCATCATTTATGAATGATATAGTATCATCTTTTATTAATTTACCATCAATTTCAATATAAATTTCATCTGGGGCATTAACCATTATTTCTGTAATATTTTTATCTTCTAAAAGTTCTGTTATTGGTCCATATCCATTTATTTCATTATCTATTAAGTTAAAAATATGATTTCTTTCTAAGTTTGTTAAATCATATCCTTCTAGAGTTGCATCTATTTCGTTATTTATATAATCAGTTAAATATTCACTACTTGGGATATCGTTATCTATAATATTTTGAATTATTTTATTTCTTAAAGAATCTAATAGAGCTTTATCTTGAAAAACAGAATAATCGTTACTAGTATTATAATACTTTATTTTTTTATTTGTATCAGCTTGAAATATATCAGTCCATGTCTTTTTCATAACTACTACTCTCCTTTCATGAAATAAGTGTTCTTGCAATAGATTCAATTAGTTTTAAGTCTTTTTTAGATGTTACTTTTTTATTTAATGCTAAAATTTTACTATCCATGATGTATGACTCTATATTTTTTACATACATACTTTCTGGTATTACAAAATCAATATTTGTTTTTAATATGTTTTTCATATCATACATAGAGAAATGACTATTATTTGTATTTATTGATTTATTTAAAACTGTATATATATTTTGCATTCCAATATCTTTTGCTATAGAGAAGAATGATCTTGAGTTTTTAAGATCAAATACATCATCAGTTAAAACAAATAGTTTTGCATCACAGTTATCTAATGTAACTAATTTTATATCATTTAAAGCATGATCCGTATCAATTAAGATTACGTCATATTTATATACTACATTAGTTAATAAAAGTGGTATGTATTTAGCATCTATTTTATAAGCTTGTCTTGGATCTTTTGGTGAGGCTATTAAGCTTATATTTTCATTTACTTTATATATATAATCGTCAATATTTTTATATCTATTATAAGCAAAATCATCAATTAAATTGAATATTGTTTTATCATTTTTAGAATTCATATATGTTGCTAAAGATCCACTATAAAGATCTAAATCAATCACTAATACTTTTAATTTCATCAAATGAAAAACACCTGCTAAATCCATGGTTAAAATAGATTTACCAACTCCACCTTTACAAGAAGTAATAGTTATTATTTTCCCCTTTTTATTAGCCACTTTTATACCTCTTTTCTATTTTGTTTTTATTCTATAAGATTTAATTCCTAAGGCTTTACCAAAGAATGATTCTGTTGTTATTTCTAGTTCTACTTCCTTAGTATTAGAATCTATTTTATTTATTTTTATATTTTTATTATTCTTTTTTATTAGTTTTTTTACTTCTTCTTCACTTTTTTCTTCTTTCAAATATTTTTCTGCTACGTTTTTTATGTTATTTAATTTTATTTTTTCATTTATTGTTATTGATGTATCAAAAACATATGCAAATAGTGCTATAATAACTGGTATTAATATTACAAATAAAACTAGTGTTTGTCCTTTTTTATTCACTTAATATCACTCTTTCACTTTTTATAGTATAAGGGTTATTTATAGCTATATTAGAAAATGGTGTTATAAGTTTTATTTGTTCATATACTATTACTTTTGTATATTCACCTTCATTTACAGTTTTATAAGTAATATTTTTATCTAATATACTTTTTATTTGTTGTTCTTTTTTATTTGTTATTAATAATACTACATCATCTAATGTTTCTTCTAGTTTATTTTTTTTATAATAAACATTTGAAAAATCTATTATTATAAATAGTATCAAAATAATTATAGGCAAAATTAAAACAAATTCTACTAAAGCTTGTCCCTTTATATTCTTTATTTTTTTCATTCTTTACAGTATCCTTCTCCGGATTTAGCACCTTTTACATAAGTTTCACCCACTAAACCACAAGATGCTTCAGTTATTTTATCTTTTATTGTACCACCTAATATTGTTACAGCTCCAACACAAATAACCGCTATAAGACCAATAATAAGAACATATTCAACAAGAGCTTGACCTTTATGATTTAATACCTTCATATTATCACCTATTTTCTTATTTAATTGTATAAAAAAAAGACGAATAAGTCAATTGATTAGGTGTAAAAAATTAATATTTAAAATTCTTTTTTCTAACATACTTATTGTGAGTATATTCTATAGGCTCACAAAATGATGAAAGAATAAAATTGTCCCATTCGTCTTCATTTATTTTTGGAAAATAAGTATCTGCTTCTTTTGTATCTTTTATACGTGTTAAATACATTTTATCAGCAAAATCTATAAATTCTTGATATATTTTAGCTCCTCCAATTATCATAAATTCTTCCTGTTTTATTTTTATATATTCAAGAGTTTCTTTTAAATTATGCATTATGATAATATCATCATCTAATTTTAAGTCTTTATGAGTTAAGACTATATGTTTTCTATTAGGAAGTTTTTTAGGTAAAGAGTAGAATGTATTTATACCCATTATGACATTTTTATTAATGGTTTTTTCTTTAAAAAACTCCATATCTTCTTTTATATGCCACAATAGTTTATTATCTTTACCTAATTCTTGATTTTTCCCTACTGCTGCTATTATAGAGATATTTTTCATAATTATTGAGCCAAAGGAAATTTTATTTTTCCCATGTGCTTATAGTCTTTTACTCTAACATTTTTTAGATCTTTAGAATTATCATAATCAAAGAATGATTCTACGTCATCAAGTTCTAGTTTTGGTGTTTTTGGGTCTAATACTATATCTATAGTCCTTCTATCGGTATCAAATTTTCTATACTCATCACTATCTTTTTCTTTATGTTCCATTGCTTTTTCAAATATATTCTTTAATTTTATTAATTCTTCTTTAGAACAATTTTTTAGAGAATTATATCTTACTTCTCTTTCTAATTGTTCTTTTATTCCATCTAGTTGATTTACATATATATGGGGATTCTTTATTGAGTAGAAAATTTTTCCTGGTTCTAGGTTTGTTTCTTTTGCTATCATATTTAGAAGTGTTGCGTATTGCGTAACATTAAAGGGAAGTCCTAAAGGCACATCACAACTTCTTTGATGAACAGATAGATTTAAAGTATCATTTGTTACATCCCATTCTGTTGACCATACACATGATGGTAATACTGCTGTTCTTAAAAATTCATCTTGCCATAAGCTCTTTACCATTCTTCTGTCATTTTTATTATTTTTAAGTGTTTCTATTAGATTTTTAGTGTGACTATATCTATTTACTATAAACCCATAGGCTGTTCCTATAGTATTTTTATACTCTTTTCCATAATATTTTGCCATTCTTATATTTTTTCCTGGTATTAAGCTTTTAGCTTTTAAAATATTACCATTTTCAGCTTTTTTTGGTTGTAATTTGCCATCTGGATTTGAGATTGGAACTGATAAGGGATCCAATACTACAACTTCTTTATTTTCATCATAGTTTTCTGTTACTGGTTCATATATACGATAAATTCCATCTTCATCAATCATCCATTCATCCCAAATATGAACATTACGGTCTTGTAAATCTTTTACGTTATTTGAACCCATTTGCCATATCCATAACATTTCAATTATAGCTTGTCTATAAAACATTTGCTTACTTTCTAGAATTGGAAACTCTTTTTTTGTATCAAATTCAAAGCTGTAAGATGGAATCTTTACTGCATTAATACCTGTTCTATTTTCTACTTCTACTCCTTCTTTTAATATTTTTTTACATAATTTTAAATATTCTATATCCCAATTTGTCATTTTAAAACCTCCCTATATTTATTTAAATTTTCTTTCTGATTTTTATCATTATTTCCTTATTTATATCTTCGATTGATCTTAACTCTCCATTATTTATACATTCAATTGTATCAAAGTTTAATTTATTAGATACAAATATAGAACTATCATAAACTTTTTTCATAAAACTTAAATCTGTTTCATGAATATCTTTTGATATTCCTTCATTTTCTTTTCTATTATCTCTTAATTTTTTAGATATTTCATAAGGAATATGTAAGAATATAACTACATCTGGTTTTGGAATTTGTAATTTGTTATATTCATATTCTGTTACGAAATCTATGAATTTGTTTTTTTCTTCATCGTTTAAATATGCTGATTGATAAATTAATGACGATGTTGTGTATCTATCTAAAAGAATTATTGTATCTTTTGTTTGTAATGTTTTTATTTCATTCATTGTAATTGCACGATCTATTGCATACATACTATTTGATAGATATGGATTTATAGTATCAGGAGTTCCATATTCTCCTTTTAAATAATTCTCAACTAGTTTTCCTTGATCTTTATTATATGATGGAAAATGATGAGTTATTACCTTATATTCTTTTTCTAATTCTTGTTTTATAAGGTTGAATTGAGTTGTTTTACCTACTCCATCTCCTGAGCCTTCTATTACTATTAATTTCATTTTATCACCTGATATAATTTTACAATAATTTCTAGTTTTCTTCAATTTATTTTACTAAATTTATTTCAATTTAAGCTTATAAATGTTAACATATATTTGGTGATAGTTATGTATATTACTATAGGTAAAAAAGATTTAAAAATTGTTTACGCGAATACTTTTTTAAAAAAACTAATTGGTTTAAGTTTTAAGAAAAATATATATTATGGAATGCTATTTAAAACTTGTAGTATTCAAACATTTTTTATGAGATGTAATATTGATTTATGTTTACTTTCAAAAGATTATAAAATTATTAAATTAGTTAGTAATTTTAAACCAGGAAAAATTTTAATTGATAAAAATTGTTATTATATATTGGAATTACCAATAAATTGTAATAAATATTTAAAAGTTTCAGAAAAATTAAAAATTAAAGGATAGCAAATGCTATCCTTTTATAACATATCAAATATTGATATTTGACTTGATTCTGGAAGACCTTTAAATACTCCCATTAATTTCATTTTTTCTATAAGTGTTTGAGATACTTTTCCTCGTTTTTGGAAATCTTCAATACTTAAGAATTCTTTTTTCTTTCTTTCTTCAACAATTTGTTTAGCTACTGTATCACCTAGGCCATCTATAGCTCTAAATGGTGGTATAAGTGTTTTTTTATCATCATCAATTATAAAATATCTAGAATCTGATTTATCTAAATCTATTCCTTTAAATTTATATCCACGAGCAGTCATTTCTAATGCTACTTCAAGGGTTGTTATTAAGTCTTGTTCTTTTACTGATAGTGAATATTTATTTTCTTTTAATTCATCTAATTTTTCTTTTATTTTATCATAACCCATTTCCATTATGTCTAGATCGAAAGAAAAACATTTTATTGAAAAGAAAGTTGCATAATACTCTATTGCTCTATTAATTTTAAACCATCCGATTCTCCATGCTGCTGTTACATATGCTGTTGCATGAGCTTTAGGAAACATGTATTTTATTTTACCACATGACTCTATAAACCACTCTGGAATATTATTTTCTTCTAGATCATGTTTAAATTCTAACCATTTTGCAGGATCTTTTGCTGCTTTTCCTTTTCTTACAAATTCCATTATTTTAAATGACAATAACGGCTCCATGCCATGATTAATTAAATAAACCATAATATCGTCACGACATCCTATAACTTCTTTAAATGGAACTATTTTATCCCTTACTATATCTTGAGCATTCCCATTCCATACATCTGTTCCGTGTGATAAACCTGATATTTTTACAAGTTCTGCGAAAGTTGTTGGATGCGTTTCTTCTACTATACCTATAACGAATTTTGTAAATTCGGGAAGAGCTAGGCATCCTACATTACATTCTATTTGTTCTTTGGTAACTCCTAAGGCTTTAGGAGAATCAAACAAGCTCATTACTTCTTTATCATCCATTGGAATTTCTTCTGCTTTTATTCCAGTTAGATTCTCTAACATCTTAAATATTGTAGGGTTATCGTGTCCTAGTATATCTAATTTTAGTAAGCATGACTCTATATCATGATAATTGAAATGAGTTGTTCTCCATGCTGCTGTTGTATCATCTGCTGGATATTGATATGGAGTAAAATCATATATTTCTTTATAATCTGGAACTACTACTATTCCTCCTGGATGTTGACCAGTTGATCTTTTAACTCCTGTTACACCTTGTGCTAGACGTTCTATTTCAAGCGATCTTACTCCAGTGATCTCTTTATCTTCAAAATAACCTTTAACAAAACCATAAGCTGTTTTTTCCGCTACTGTTCCTATTGTTCCTGCACGATATACGTTATCTTCTCCGAATAATACTTTGGTATATTCGTGCGCTCTTGGTTGGTAATCTCCTGAAAAGTTAAGATCTATATCGGGAACTTTATCTGCATTAAATCCTAAGAATGTTGCAAATGGCATGTCTTGTCCGTCTTTTTTGAATGGTGTTCCACAATCACATACTTTATCAGGTAAATCAAATCCTGATGCATATTCAATATTAAGGGCTGTGCCATTTTCATCTTTAAATATACTTTTTTTACAGTTTGGACATATATAATGTGCTGGTAAAGGATTTACTTCAGATACATTTAACATTGTTGCTACAAAACTTGATCCTACCGAACCACGGGAACCAACTATATAACCATCATCATTACTATGTTTTACTAAACGTTGAGCAATTAGGTAAATAGTATCGAATCCTCCATGTAAAATACCTTTTAATTCTCCTTCAATTCTTTCTTTTATAATGTCTGGTAAAGGATTACCATATATTTCATATGCTTTGTTGTATACTCTTTCTGTTATTTCTTCTTTACTATTAGGAAATTTAGGTGAGAATGGTATTCCTTTTGTATCTGGTATTATTTCTACTTCTTCAATTATATCTGCTATTTTATTTGTATTTTCCACTACTATTTCTTTAGCTAATTTTTCTCCTAAAAAACTGAAATCTTTTAACATTTCATCTGTTGTTCTAAAGTGCTGAGATGGAATTTCTTTAATATCTTTTCTATTTAAAGGGTGTCTTCCTCCTCCTGGAACTTTTTGATTTACTATTATTTCACGATATATTTTATCTTCTCTATTTAAATGATGAACGTCTCCAGTTGCTACTACTATTTTATCTGCTTGTTTTGCAACTTTTATGATTTTCTTTATGTTTTCTTCAATTTCAGCCATGTTCCTAAAATCACTTAAATCGATTAGATATTTATATACTTCAGGAGGTTGAACTTCTATATAATCATAAAATCCCATTAATTCTCTTAATTCTTCTTCACTTTTTGTTCTTGCAGCATTAAATATTTCACCATTTGCACAGGAAGAACCAAGAAGTAGGCCTTCCCTATGATTTTCTATTTCACTTCTTATTATTCTTGGAGTTTTATATAAATATTTAGTATTTGCAAAAGAAACTAACTTAAATAAATTCTTTAGTCCTATTTGATTTTTTACTAATAGATTAATGTGATATAAATTACCAATCTTTAATATTTCTTCTTTTGATACTAATTCATTTATTTGATTCATTGTTTTTATATGTTTAGATGATAATCTATCTAACATTTTAGCAAATATTAGGGCAGTTCCTTCAGCATCATAATCAGCTCTATGATGCGCATCTTCATCCCATGGAACTTCATATCTTTTTACAAGTGCTGATAGCGAATGTCTACTTGCATCTGGATCTAATACTCTTGATATTTGTAATGTATCTAAAACTGGATTTTTATATTCTCCTAGGGAATATTTTTTATAAGCCATTTCAATAAATGATTTATCGAATTTTGCATTATGCGCAACCATTGGTAAATCTTTAACCCAAGACATAAAATCTTTTACTACTGTTTCCTCATCATCTGCATCTTTGACCATTTCATTAGTAATTGAAGTTATTTCTGTAATTCTTTCTGGAATGCTAAATCCAGGATTAATAAATTTATCATAGCGTTCTATAATTTTACCATCTTTTAATTTTACTGCACCAATTTCAATGATTTTATCTTTACCACCAGCATTGAAACCTGTAGTTTCTAAGTCGAATACTACATAAGTATTTTGAAGTATTTCGGAACTATCTTCTCTAAATGTTAAATCTATAGCGTCATCTACCATTGATAGTTCTACTCCATAAAGGATTTTTATTTCATCTTTATGGTGAAAGGCTTCAGGAAATGTTTGTATTGCATTATGATCTGTTATTGCTATAGCCTTATGTTTCCAAAGAAGAGCTCTTTTTATTAAGTCTTTTACGCTTACAACACCATCCATTTGACTCATTAATGTATGGGTATGTAACTCTACTCTTTTTTCTTCTGCTTCATCTAATGTTACACTCTCTTCTTTTTCTATTATTTCTATATATCTTGCATTTATTATTAAATCATTATAATAAGTATTATTTTTAACGTATCCATTTATTTTAAGCCACATTCCTGGTTTAATTACTTTAAGAGTATTTTCATATTCTTCTTCACTATTAAAATATGCTCTTACAAGCATACTAGTTGAATAATCTGTTACTTTTAATGAAAATGAATTTATACCTTTCTTTGTAGAAGGCATTATTCCAAAAACATTAACTTCTATATTTACATTATCCATTTCATAAGTTATATTTTTTAATTTTGTTAACTCATCTAATTTTTTTCTATTTGATGTTCCATATATACAATTAGGATTATCATCTTTTTTATAACTTCTTTGGTATTTATTTTCAGGTTTTTCTTCTTTTTTTATAGTATCATTTTTAGGTCTTAAAATATTATCTGGTATTTCCATATCTTTATTTATATTATCTTTTATTATTAAGTCTTTTTCTTTATTAAGTTCTAATTTAATATCAATATTAAAACCATAGTCTTTAAATAATTTATTAATAAGTTCTAATTTTTTATTTATTAGATTTTCTTCTGCTTTATTATATATCTCAATAAAATAGTCATTTTCTATTTTTATTAATCTATCACAAAATATATCTCTATACATATTGTTATTATTACAAATAATAAGTATATTTTCATAATAGTCGTTTATTAAAGATAGATTTTGTGCTTCAACTGATATGAAAATATTATATTTATATTTATTATTAACAAAATTATTTAATTTATCTATAAATTCTTTTACAACAAAATATGGAATATTAGTATTGCTACTTAAATAAATATCCCATATATTTTTTTCTTCTCTTACAACTATCTTAGTAATAGTTGTATCTTTAAAATAACTATAATTTTCTTTATTAAAAGAAATTCTATCTAATAATTGTTCTAACTTCTTGTTCATACATACCTCTTATTAAAGTTCTTCGATTGCTTCTTCTATTTCTTTTTTTGGAACAGTAAATATTCTTTGTTTGTTTTTAGTAATAAACTTTATGAATGATAATATATCAAGATTTTTTAAATTTTCTTCATATTTATAGGCATTTTTATTAAAGAAGATATTATCTCTTACCATATATTTTTCTAGATCATTAGGTTTTATCCCTAAATACATTAACCAATATGGATATATTAGATGTTTTACTTCTTTTAATTCTTTTTTACCTAAATTATATTTAGATTGTGTAGTTAGTCTTGTATATAGTTCGTTTGTCGCTACTAATTCTACTATAGTATTTATTATTATCTTTTCATCACTTTTAATATTTAGTAAATCATTTTTTACTATTTTGTATATTAAATAAGTTAACAGATCGTCACTTTCTTTTGGAGTAAATTTTTTACCAATTGTAATAATATTATTTTTGTCAAAATCTATTTCTACTACATCTAATGATGGATGAATAGCACAAATCGTGTATGATGATTTGAAATTATATCTTAATATTTTATTTAATTCTCTTAAATATATTTTTTTATTTTTATCTATAGCCTCTAATAAAGTTAATCTATATCTATTAGTTTCTTGTTTTATTTTTCTATATGATTCTGTATTTTCTAAGTCATCAAATACATCATCATCATCCGGAATATAATTTTCTATATCTTTTAAGATTATATCTTTTTCTTTTTGTAACTTGATATATTCGTTTTTCTTTTCATTCCAAATTCTTTGCTTTTCTTTATGGATTTCAGTGTTAATAGATCTACCAAATA
This sequence comes from uncultured Bacilli bacterium, assembly GCA_934101605.1. Lineage (GTDB taxonomy): Bacteria > Bacillota_I > Bacilli_A > RF39 > UBA660 > CAKORS01. Next base: position 4,534 of record CAKORS010000020.1, on the reverse strand, counting down.
GTAGATGCCACATTAATATATATTTGTTTACTATAATATCGAATTTCATAACTATCACACCCTATAAATATAATAGCATATTTTATTTAATAACAAAATAAAAAACGACATTTTTTTTGCAAAGAAAAAAGAGCCTAAGCTCAATTTGTTTTTTATTTAGTTGTTGTTTTAAATAATGCTGATACTGCTGGTATATTAACTGTTACATTATCATCTGGTATAGCTGATCCGTCTGCATATGTGATGTCCCAAGTAACAACAACACTAGAATTTGGATTTAAATATCTATCGCTACTATAAGAAGATGCTGATATTGAATCACTTTTAATTGTTAAAGTGTATGGCAATGAACTTCCTCCAAAGTCGGCAGATACTATTGCATATATCCCTTTACAAACCTCATCTTTATTTGTTGCATCTCCAGTACAAGTTAGTTTTACATTCTTTGATGAAAAGATCCAAAAATATGCTTTGTAATTACTTGAATTTTTAATTTTTGCTGTACATGTCACACTTTGACTTGGTTTTGTAAATGATAAAGATATTCCACTCCATGTATGCCCTGTTGCTGTTCCTGCAGTTGCTGTTGCTCCACTTGCCGAAGTACATTTTGCATCATTTTGAAATGTAACTAGACTTGAAAAGTTAGCCTCTTCAGATCCTGCTTTTGTTGTTGCATTAAATGTTGAAATATTAAGAGTTGCGCTAAAAGCTGCAAATCCTATTGCAAGACCTACTACTGTTAAACCTAAAATTACTAATATTGTTATTTTTAATGTTCTATTATCTCTCATATTCTTTCTCCCTATTATTTACTTTTTGAACCAAAGGTTACTGATATGGCTGGTATGTTAATCGAAATATCGGAGTCTGGTGCTATAGCATCACTTGCAAAAGTGATGTAAATATATACGTATGCGTGCATACCTGCTGGTGCTCCATATGCTGGAACAGTTGTTGAAGTCGGTGTTATACTTGATGAAGTTATTGTTTTTCCCCAATGATTCATAGTATCATAATCTTCTATTTCTACTGTTGCTGTTATTTTTGAACATATTGCATCAAGGTTTTGTGCTGATCCTGTACAAGTTATATATTGTCCGTTTGTTGTTATATCGTTAATGTATGCGAAATAATTACTTTGGTTTTCTACTTGTGCATAAAGTGATATTGTTTGCCCTGGACTTGTAAAATTAACAGTTATTCCACTCCAAGTATGTCCTGATGCTGTTCCTGCAGTTGCTGTTGCTGTTGAACCGACAATTGGCTGAACGTCACTACTTACAAAGTTTACTAGGTTTGAAAAGTTTTCTTCTTCGTTTCCTTTACCTATTTCTGCTTTGTATGCTGAAATATTTAGTGTAGAACTAAATGCTGCAAATCCTATTGCTAATGTAATAGCTACTACTATAAGTCCGATTAATATTGTTATTTTTAATGTTTTATTATCTCTCATATAAAATACCTATCCTATATTTAATTTTATATTCATATTATTTTTATGTCAATATTTTTAATAAATTTAACTATTGTTTACATAAAAAAGAAAAGTATATTACTTTTCTATTATTATGGTCGTTGGGCCATCATTTATTAAAGAAACTTTCATATCTTCATGAAATATTCCTGTTTTTATATTTAAACCTGTTTTTATTAGCTCTTCATTAAATTTATTATAAAGTATTTGTGCTTTATCTTTATTTAATGATTTTATATAACTTGGTCTATTTCCTTTACTACAATCACCATATAATGTAAATTGTGATACTGATAATATTTCTTTATTTAAATTCTTTACAGATAAATTCATTACTTTATTTTCATCTTCAAATACTCTTAAATTTATTATTTTATTTACCATATATTTTATAGTTTCTATATTATCATTTTCTGTAAATGCTACAAATACAAGTAGACCCTCTCCTATTTTAGAAATTTCTTTATTATTAATTGTAACACTTGCTTGATTTACCTTTTGAATAACTACTTTCATTATTTCATTATCCTTTCAGTATTAGTTACTTCCTTTATTTTTAATAAATTATTTAAGAATTTATCTACTTCGCTTTTACTAGATACTGCAACTACTACAGAATATATAGCATTATCACCTTTATTTATAATATTTATATTATCTGCTTGAAGATTATTATTAATAGCAGTTTGAACTATATCTAGAATTATATTTTTAGAGCTATTTGTATATACTATTAACTCTGATAAATATTTATTTTTAATAGTTTTATTCCAAGATACATCTACTATTTTTTCTTCTTTTTTATCTATATTTGGACAAATACTTCTGTGAATACTTATTCCATTTCCTTTTGTAATAAATCCTATTATTTCATCTTCTGGAACAGGCATACAACAATTTGCTATATGAGTTTTTATATCATTTGATGTTCCTACTATTATGTCATTAGAAAACATTTCTTTTCTTATTTCTTTTTCTTTATTGATTTCTTTTTCTATTACTTCTTCTTCATCTTCTTTAAAATCAATCATACTTTTTGGAGAAAATTTATTATTTCCTATATTTAGGTATAAATCATCTAAGTCTTTTAGTTTAAATTCTTTTAAAACTTTTTCTATATGTTCTTTATCAAAGAAATCATTATATGGTATTTTATTTCTTTTTAATTCTTTTTCTAGCATTGCTTTACCATTATTTATGTATTCTTCTATATTTTGTTTATTAAAGAAACTTTTTATTTTACCTTTAGCTGATGTTGTTTTTGCAATATTTATCCATTCATAGTTAGGTCCTGTTGAATTCTTATTTGTTATGATTTTTACTATATCGCCATCTTTTAATTCATATGAAAGTGGCACCATAATATCATTTACTATTGCTCCAGTCATTGTATCTCCTACTTTGGTATGAACTTTATAGGCAAAATCTATTGGGGTTGAACCTTTTGGTAGTTCTATTACATCCCCCATTGGAGTATATAAATAAATATTATTATTTAAAACTTCTTCTTTTACACTATTTACAAATTCTTCATTAGTCATTTTTTCTTGATTTAATTCTATGATAGATTTATAAAATTGTAATTTTTGTTCTGTGATATTTTGCATTTCTACTGAAGCATTTTTATGTTCTTTATAAGCCCAGTGAGAAGCTATACCATTTTCTGCTACTTCATCCATTTCATATGTTCTTATTTGTATTTCAAATAAGTGACCGTCTATTCCAAATACAGTTGTATGAAGTGATTGATAAAGATTGGTTTTAGGCATTGCTATATAATCTTTAAAACGTTTTGGAACTGGTTTATATTTTGAGTGAATAAGTCCTAAAACTTGATAACATAAAGCTTCTGTGTCTACAAATATACGCATAGCAAGTAAATCATATATATTATTGAAGCTTTTTCCTTTATCTAGTTTTTTATAAATACTATAAATACTTTTTGCTCTTCCTTTTATTTCAAATTTTATATTATTGCTAGTTAGTAAGTTACTTACTTCTTGCATCATTAGTTTTACTAATTCTTCTCTTTCACTTTTATTTTTATTTAACTTCTCTACTATATCAAAATATACATCTGGTTTTAAATATCTTAAAGATAAATCTTCTAATTCTGATTTTATTTTATTCATTCCTAATCTATGTGCTATAGGAATTAATATTTCTAATGTTTCTTTTGCTTTTCTTTTTTGTGATTCTTTTGGTATTGCGTATAGTGTTCTCATATTGTGTAATCTATCTGCAAGTTTTATTATTATTACACGAACGTCTTCACTCATTCCAACGATAATTTTTTTATAATAAGATGTTAAGTAATCATTTTCAGTTGAGATTTTTAAGTTATTAATTTTAGTAACACCATCGACTAATTTTGCTATAGTTTTACCAAATTTTTCTTCTATTTCTTCTTTAGTTATATCAGTGTCTTCTATTACATCATGTAGTAATGCTGCACATATTGTATCTTTATCTGCATTTATTGTTGTTAATATTAAAGCTACTTTTAAAGGATGGTTTATATAGTCTTCACCTGTTATTCTTTTTTGTCCTTCATGCATATCTTTAGCAAATAAATATGCTTCTTTTACTTCATTAATTTCTGAATCTTCTAAATATTTTAGTTTTTCTTCTAAATCTTTAAAAGTTACACTACTTTCTTTCATTTATATCACCATACATTCCATTAAAATTTAATATATCATTAACCATCTCATCTAAACTTAAGTTTTTTGATTGTTTCCATTTTAGATTTATAAGGGTATTCCATATTTCTTTTTCATCGGTATTTATATTCATTATTTTAAGTTCATTTACTCTTGTATTTAGAGCTGGGAGAATTCTTTCATATAATTCATTTATATTTCTAAATTCCATTTATATCACCTTCTTAATTATAATATATTATTTAAAAATAATAAATGGTTTCATAGAGTTATCATTATACTTTTTATACAGTGCAATATTCTTATTATTTTTTGTAAAAAGTATTAAGTCATTACTTCTATTTATAACATTTCCGTTTAGTATATATTTTTCATTTTCTTCATTTATTTCTTC
>CAKORS010000019.1 GCA_934101605.1 uncultured Bacilli bacterium | reverse complement strand
AAAAAACTAACTATTTCTAGTTAGCATTTATTACTTAAACTCGAAAAGTTCGAGTTTCCTATCAATCTGGAGCAGATGATGGGAATCGAACCCACGTAGTCAGCTTGGAAGGCTGAGGTTCTACCATTAAACTACATCTGCATAACTACTACTAAATAGTAGGCACTTATAAATTTACTATAAAATTAATAATTAGTCAATACTTTTTTTAAAATTTTTTTAATTGTGCTATACTATAGTATATATGGATGAGGTGATTTTATGTATTATTTTGATAATTCTGCTACTACAAGGCCTAAAAATGAGGTTATCGATACATTTTTAAATTATATGAATGTAACTTTTGATAAAGAAATGATTGATAATGAGAAAAATGTTTTATTAAATATACTTGGTTGTGATTATGATGTTATCTATACTAGTGGTTCTACAGAAGCTAATAATATGGCCATTAAAGGTATTGCATTTAATAATCTTGATACTAAAGGGCATATTATATCTATTAGAACTGAACATTCTTCTGTTATAGAAACTTTAAAGTATTTAGAAAAGTTAGGTTTTGTTATAGACTATGTTGATTTAATAGATGGTATTGTAGATTTAAATCACTTAAAAAAATTATTATTATTTAATCCTATATTAGTTACTATCTCTTCTGTTAATAGTGAAACAGGTGTTATTCAACCAATTGAAGAGATAGGAAAGTTATTAAAAGAAAAAAATATTTTGTTTCATTGTGATATGACTCAAAGTATGGGCAAAATTAAATTACCTTTTTCAAATATTGATTTAATTAGTTTTTCTGGACATAAGATAGGTGGTTTAAAGGGAATAGGAGTTTTACTTAAAAATAAAAATATTAATTTAAAACCTATTATTTATGGAAAAAGAAGCTATAGTTATGGTCTTATAAGGTCTTTAAATACTGCTTTATCTTTAGCTTTTACAAATATTGATTATAATTATAAATATATATCTAATATTAATAGAAAGCTTAGAGAAGATTTAAATAATATAGAGTGGATTCATATTAATTCTCATGATAAGTGTTTACCTTATATATTAAATATTAGTATATTAGATGTGAAACCTGAAACTTTTTTACATAAATTAGAAAGTCAAAATATTTTTATTTCTACAAAAAGTGCTTGTTCTAGTGATGGAAAAATGTCTTCTTCTGTTTATTATCTTACTAATAATGAAAAATATGCAAGTAGTAGTATAAGAATTAGTTTATCATGTGATAATACTATTAAAGACATTCGTTTTCTTGTAGAAGAGATAGTTTTATGTTACAATGATATTGTTAAATTATAGGAGGGATTTTTATGTTAGATTTTTATAACCCAAAGAATTTATATCGTGGAACTATAGTAAGAATAGTAAATGAGGGAGCTTTAGTAGATGGTAATGGTAGAGTTTCAGGAAATCATAGAGAGGCTACAGTTAAATATGATACTATAGGATATAAACTTGAGGATGGCTCTTATTATGATTTTGCTAGTGATAGTTATTATAAGACAATGAATTATGATGATAAGAATATGAAAACAGGAGAATATTTTTCTCCTGTTGGTTTTGCTTATGAAACAGAAAGATATGCAGTTTCTGAAAAGAAAATACTTACTGATGTTAACAAGATTTTAATTGAACAATTTGACGAAAGACAACCTGTTTCTTATATTCCTAAAAAATAATGATTGAAGAGCTTAAAAAAACATATAAAAAAGTTGCATTAGATTATTATGCTAATGATAATTCTTTGCATAGTTTAGGGTTTAACTCTAAGAAGTTAGAAGATACTGCAACTAAACAAATAATTGATTGCTTAGGACTTGTTAATAAAGAAATAGTTTATACTTCAGATAAAAGTGAAGCTGATACATTATGTATATTTGGTTATTTGAATAAGCATTTAAATAATAAGCATGTTATTGTGGAAAAGGGTGTAAATGATTCTATTATAGAATCTTTAAAGGTTTTAGAGAATAATGGTTTTTCTTTTTCTGTTGTTGATAAATTTTCTTTAGATTGTATAAAAGAAAATACTGTTTTGATTTGTTTTAAAAATGATGCTAGTTTTGATGATAAAGATATTAAAACATATATAGATTTTAATGATTGTGATATTAAAAATATAAATAATTATAGTTTTATAAGTTTAGGATTAGATGATATTTCTAATTATTTAGGTATAGCTTGTTTAATAAAGAATAAAAATATTGTTTTAGAGCCTGTTATTCATGGTGGAAAAAGTACTACTATATATAGAGGTGGAACACCAGTATTACCTAGTATTGTTACTTTTTCAAAAGCTATAAAATTAATGTATAAAAAGTAAATAAATGTCCATTATATTAATGGGTGAAGAAAATGGGAAAAAATGATCAAAAGATCAATTGTTCTGTTCATAGCTGTGAACATTGTGATTGCGATAAAGATTGTTGCAATTTAAGGGAAATAGAAATAGCAAAACAATGTGGTTGTGTAGAAGAAAAAGAACAAACAATTTGTTCAAATTATAAACTAAATACAGAAAAGGAATAGCTTTTCTGTATTTTTTTATTTACTAAAAATAGATACAATGATAAAATTAAATAGAGGTGTTAATATGGAAAAGATAAAAAATGTTATTATAGGAGTTATAGTTTTATTGGTTGTTTTAGCTTTAGTATTTTTCTTATCTAATTCTATAGATAATAGAAATTATAAAGAAGTAAAAAAGGATGAATATGAGGAAGTAATTAAAAAGGATGCTATAGTTTATCTTGGCAAAGATGAAACTATTAGTAGTGCATTAAAATCTTTAGCAGATGAAAATGATGAAAAGATTTATAATTATACTTCATCTAAAGAAGTTTTAGAGGTTTATAAAAAAGGAAAACTTGTTTCTTCTTTTGAGTTTAGTTCTATAAAAGGAAATAATGATAAAGAATTAAAAGAAGTAGATATTAATGGTTATTTAGAAAAGGTAAAAGCTGATGGATATAATTTTATGTATGTAGGAAGAACTGGTTGTCATTATTGTGAACAATTTGATGTTTCTATAGAAGAGTTATTTGCAAGTTATAATATTGATATGTATTATATTGATATTAGTAAATTAGATGAAGAAGGAACTTCTAAATTAATAGCAAGTGATAAGTATTTTAGCGAAAATGAATGGGGAACTCCAACTAGTATTTTATATAAAGATGGAGTTAAAGTTGATATGCTTAGTGGATATGTAGATGGTAGTAAACTAAAAGAGTTTGTAGTTAAAAATTATGCATTAGGTTTTTTAAGAGATGAAAAGGTAATAAAAGATGTCAAATAATAGAGATACTTATTCTTATATTTCAGAGTTTTTATCTAAATATTCATCTACAGTAGCTTGGAGAGTTAAGAGTCATTGTAAGGTAATAGATAGTCATTTAAATGCTAATGAAAAGCTTTTATATGCTTTTTGTGGACAAAAAAACGATGAAGTTTGGAATATGCTTACAAGTTGTGTTGTTGCCATTACTGATAGAAGAATTATGATAGGGATGAAGAGATTAGTTTATGGATATTTCTTTTGGTCTATTACTCCTGACATGTTTAATGATTTAGATGTTTATTCTGGTCTTATTTTTGGTAAGATTACTATTGATACTATAAAGGAAAATATAGTTATATCTAATTTAGATAAAAGAAGTCTGCCAGAAATAGAGTCAAGTATAACAGAATATGTTATGAGATCTAAGTCAACACATGAAAATACTAGCATTAGCTAGTTTTTTTTGTTATACTTAATTAGTATTAAGGTGATTTTATGAATTTTGTTCTTAATGATTTTCAAGGGCCTTTAGATGTTTTATTAAAACTTATAAAGGATTCAAAAATTGATATTTATGATATTCCTTTTGTTTTATTGGCAGATCAGTATTTAGATTTTATAGAGAATATGAAGGATTTAGATTTGTCTTTAGCTTCTGAATATTTGGTGTTAGCATCAGAACTTATGTATTTGAAATCAAAAGCTTTAGTGCCTTCATCAGAAGAGGACGAAGACTTTATAGAAGCAAAAGAGGATTTAGTTAATAGGCTTGTTGAGTATCAAAAGTATAAAGAGATTAGTAAGGATTTTCATGATTTAGAAGAAAAAAGAAAAGATGTTTTTATGAAAGCACCTACTTCTTTAAAAGAATATAATAAAGATTTTGTTCTTAGTAGTGATATAACCTTGGAAGATTTGGTAAATGCTTTTAAAAAATTTATGGAAAGAAAAAGTTATGAAGAACCTGTTAATACAAAAATAACAACAAAAGAGTATTCAGTTGAAGAAAGAACTAATGATATAAGAAATAGGCTTAAAAAAAGTAAAAGAATAGAATTTTTTGAGTTATTTGATAGTTATTCTAAACCTTATGTTGTTGTTACATTTTTATCCATACTTGAGATGGCTAAAAATGATGAAATAAGAATTATTCAGGAAAATAATTTTGATAAAATATATTGTGAGGGGATTTAATGAAAGCAGTAGTTGAGGGATTACTTTTTGTAGTCGGGGATGAAGGTATAAGTATTAAACAAATTAGTGATATATTAGAAATAAGTGAGGAAGAAGTTTCTAATCTTATTAAAGAGTTAGAAAATGATTATGAAAGTGATGAAAGAGGTATTACTTTAAAAAGATATGGCTCTTTATATAAGCTTGCTACTAAAGAAATTCATTCTTCATATTATAAAAAATTAAGTGAGATAAGTGATGCAAAAACTCTTTCACAATCTGCTCTTGAAACTCTTGCAATTATAGCGTATAATGAACCTGTGACTCGTTTACAAGTAGATGAGTTAAGGGGAATTAATTCTTCTCAAATGATAAGAAACTTAATTGCTAAAGATTTAGTTAAGGTTGTTGGAAAAAGTGATGGATTAGGTCATCCGACTTTATATGGAATAACTAACCAATTTTTAGATTATTTTGGAATATCATCTAAAGATGAACTTCCTAATGTTTCATTTGAAGAAAAGGATAATGAAGATATTGATCTTTATGAATCTAAATATAGAGAAGAGTAATATTCTTTATATTTATTTGCCTGTGTGGCGGAACTGGTAGACGCGCCGGACTCAAAATCCGGTGGTAGCAATATCGTGTGGGTTCGAGTCCCACCATAGGCACCAAAATGGATTATTAAACTCTTGTATATCAAGGGTTTTATTTTTTTACTCCTTGAAATTACTCCGACTTTATATAAATTTGAAATAAACAAATAGTGCTTTTTCTTGCAAATTTAAAATATTGTGATATAATAACAGTTCTTAAAGGGGAGTGTTATTGTGAATGATTTAAGGGAGTATAATAAAGCTGTATTAGAGCGTTGTTATGGATTTATAAAAGAACAAGATTTATCAACACCATTATTAGTTTCTTCTTCTCAAGATTATTTGAGTAAATTAGATAGAAAAGTTTTATATATTGGTCAAGAAACAAATGGATGGTTAAATTATAATGATAAATGTTTTATGCCTCAGGTAGAAGAGGTGGAACAAGGTTATTTAAAATTTTTAGATGAAAAATGTGCTAATAATAAAGATTTTTGGATGTTTATTAGAAAGTGTTTAGAGATATCGAGGGAAGAATTGTCAAAAAATGTTATTTGGAATAATACAATAATAACAAGCAAGAGAGTAGGACTTGGACATCCTGTTATGACAGATCAATTAAAACAAATAAGTATTGACTATTTAAAGTATTTACATAATTATTTTAAACCAGAATATACAATATTTGTGAATGGTCCTCGTAACCCATATTTTGATATGACAACTGAATTGTTGAAAAACTTTAATTCAGATCTAGTGGGTAATTGGCCTACAAAAAGTAATCCAGTTTTATTTGATGATAGTAAAGGGATAATTTGGACATACCATCCAAATTATTTAAATAAAAGTCATTTAAAAGATGAAGTAATAGGTAAGATAAGAAAAAAGATTTTGTAAAAGTTTCTAGTTGTTAGAAACTTTTTATTTGTTTTATAATTAATTTATAAGTTTATTTATAATTGAAACTCAAGTAATATTTCGTGTTAAATTTATTGCTATTGTTATATGGTGTATTTAAAGGAAGTGATATATATGAATCAAGAAAAGATAGGTAAGTTTATAGCACAAAGAAGAAGATTAAAGAAATTAACTCAATTAGAATTAGCTGAAAAGTTAGGTGTTAGTGATAGATCTGTTTCAAATTGGGAAAATGGTAAATGTATGCCTGATGTATCTTTATTTAAACCATTATGTGAAGAGTTAGATATTTCTGTGAATGATTTATTAAGTGGTGAGAAAATAAAAATTGAAAGATTAAATGAAAAATTTGAAGAAAATATTGTTAATACTATTAATTATTCAAATAGAAGATTTAGTAAATATAATAATATAATTTCTTTTATAATTGTTATATTTGGTTTATTTATTTCTATATCTGCTATAATGATTTTTCCAAGTGAAAGTAGTTGGAAATCTATATATTCTTTATTTGGAATAATTGTTTTTATTATAGGATTAGGATTATTTTTAAAAAGGTTAATTTGGTATAAAAGACTTGTAATAATAGTATTTACTTTTTTAATTTCTTTAGGGTTACTTATTTTTACGGATTATTTAAATGTAAAATTTAATAATCAACCGCCGATGTTTAGAATTTATGTTGTAACTGTTAATAAAACTATTTTGTATGATACTTTATTTTATGATGTTTATAGATGTAATACTGATACTTTGGATGAGTATTATGAACTTGTTGGAAATAATAAATATAGTATTGATACTATTATGAATTATTGTGATTAGTTTAAAGATATCTATTTATTTTTAATAATAAATGAATATCTTTTGTGTTATAATAATAATGGTGATGCTATGGAAAAGATTAATGGATGGCTAAGGGTTAATGAAAAAGAGAAAAATGATATTTTTAAATTTAGTGATGGGTATATTGAGTTTTTAAATAAGGTTAAAACTGAAAGAGAAGCGGTATTATATATTACATCTATATTATTGGATAATGGTTTTATAGATATTAGTAAGGTTGATAAGTTATATCCTGGAGATAAAGTTTTTTATGTTAATAAAAATAAAAGCGTTTTTGCAAGTGTTATAGGATCTAAGAGTATTAGTCATGGTATTAATATAGTTGGATCTCATATAGATTCTCCAAGACTTGATTTAAAACCTAATCCTATTATTTTAGAAGAAGAACAAGTTTTATTTAAGACTCATTATTATGGTGGAATTAAGAAATATCAATGGACTTGTATTCCTCTTAGTATGAGAGGTGTAGTTATTAAGACTAATGGATCAAAAATAAATATTAATATAGGAGAAGATGTTAATGATCCTATATTTACTATTACTGATTTATTACCTCATTTAGCAAAAAAACAAGAGGATAAAAAGTTAAATGATGCGATAGAAGGGGAAAGTTTAAATATTTTAATAGGTAATATTCCTATGAGTGCTGATAAAGATGCTAAAGTTAATATTTTAGATATATTAAATAAAAAATATAAAATAAATGAAGATGATTTTTTAAGTGCTGAGATTGAATTTGTTCCAGCGTTTAGTGCTAAAAGTTTAGGATTTGATAGGAGTATGGTTGCTGGTTATGGACAAGATGATAGGGTTTGTTCTTATACTAATTTAGAAGCAATTATTAATACTGATAGTCCTACTCATACTTGTGTTTCTATATTTGCTGATAAAGAGGAAATAGGAAGTATGGGTAATACTGGTATGATGTCACTTGCATTTGATGCATTTATTTTAGAAATTATGGAAAAATTAGATGTGTCATCTGGTAAGCTTAATAGTATTTTTGTTAATTCTAGAATGTTATCTGCTGATGTGGATGGCGCTATGGATGCTAATTATAAAGAAGCTTTTGATAAATATAATGCTTCTTATATAGGTCATGGAATTGAATTTAATAAGTATACTGGTGGAAGAGGTAAAAGTGGTGCAAGTGATGCTAACGCTGAATATTTAGCTTATGTTAGAGGTATTATGGAAAATAATAATATTTCTTATCAGGTTTCAGAACTTGGTAAAATAGATTTGGGTGGAGGAGGAACTATTGCTTATATACTTGCTAATAAGGGTGTTGATGTTGTTGATTGTGGAGTTCCTGTTTTATCTATGCATTCTCCATTTGAAGTTACTAGTAAGTATGATATTTATATGGCTTATAAAGCTTATAATTGTTTCTTTAAAAATTAAAAAAGAATATTTTTATTCTTTTTTTTAAGTCTTGTAAAAATATCAGTTTTATTATATATTAATAGTAGAGACTAAAGGGAGGTATTTATATGAAAAAGAAAATGTTTTTATTTCTTTTTGTTGTTATGTTTATATTTGGCTTAGGTGTTTTAGATGTTAATGCTGGAACTGTTGTTTGTTCTAGCCGTGGTAATGATAGAAATTCCTCTTCTTGTGCTGCTGCTTCTGGTTCATCAGCTTGTGGTCCTGGACAAGCTTGTCAGCTTACTTATGGAGATGAGGAATTTTGGTATATGGGAGCAGATTTTGGGAATGGTATAACAGATTTATATTGTATTAATAAAGGTAAACATGCTATTCCATCTGGTTCATCTTTAAGCGAGTTAAGCTATGATAGTTTGAGTTATGAGAAAAGGGTAAAATTAAATAACTGTTTAGCCTATACACTTTATACAAATGGGGCTCTCCCAAATTATGTAAATGTTCAACATTATTTGAGACAGATACTTGGTGGAGATGATAGCTCTAAAAATGCGATAGATAATTTGAATGAAAAGTTAGATAGTATGAATGATTGTGTGACTAATACTTGTAGTGCTACATCTATAAATTTTACTGTTGGTAAACAAGAAATAGTTGGAGATCAATATAAAGTTACAGTTAATTATAAAATTAATGGAAATATGGCATATGATATTTCAGTTGATGGTGTTCCTCAAGTTTCTGGTGTTACTGGAGAAGGTAATTTTAATTATGCTGTAAAGATATCTGATGTTAGTAGTTCAAAGAAAGTTAGAGTTTATGCTGTTACTACTGAAAAGTGTTATACTATTAATTCTAGTATTACTTTATATCAAGCAAGTGATACAGCTGGAAATTGGGGAAGCAATAGTGTAACTAGTGATAATATTCAAATGGGATTGGTTCTTAATGATTATAATGCTTCGGAAAAATTAAGTGAAAATGAAACTTATATAACTTATAGTAATATGTATGGTAATTTAACTATTAATAAAAAAGATCAAATAACTGGTAAGTTAGTTGGTGGTTCTAAATTTCAATTATATACAGATAGTAGTTGTTCTAAGAAGTACGGAAATGAAATGAACTTAGTTAATGGTAGTGCTAGTGCAAAATTAGTAGCTGGAACATATTATTATAAAGAAATTCAAGCTCCAGATAATTATGCTATGAAAAGTTTATGCAAGAAAGTAGAGGTTAAAGCCAATGAGACTTCTACTAAAGATGAAGTAAACATGCCTTTAGGAAAACTAATAATTAAGAAAACAGATAGAAATGGTAAGGTTTTAGCTGGTGCTCAATTTGAATTGTGGTATAGTCCAGATGGAAAAGATTATGAAAGAGTAACAACAAGTTATGATTTTGGTTATTCTAATATTAAAGGAAGTAGTTTTGTTGTAAGTAAGTTAGTTAATGGTGTTACTAAGTATTACTTAAAAACTGAGTTTAATTCAGCTAATACTGGGACTAATTCATCAGGTGTTATTGATATTAAAGGTTTGCCTTATGGATATTATAAGATAGTAGAGGCTGAGGCTCCAATTGAGGGTAATCAAGGATATAAAGTTATATCTGAACCTATTTTAGTAAAAATAGATAAGTCACTTGTTAATAAAACTATTGTTAATAATCCTATGGATATTAAAATTGTTAAAGTTGGTTTAGATGATGAAGGTAATGTTGTTAAAAGATTAACTGGTGCAAGATTTGAAATAACAACTGATATTAAAAGTGATATATGGGCAGATTTAACTGTTACTGATAGTAATGGTATTGTTCAAGGAATAAAACCTGGTGTTTATACAGTAAGAGAAGTTGAATCACCTTCAGGATATGCAAATAAATATAATGAAATAAAGATTGAAGTTAAAAGTGATGGGACTATTACTGTATTATCAAGTGAAGATGGAGCTAAGGTTTATAATATAGGAGAAATTAATGATTTTGGAGAAACTGTTTCTTCAAATCCTCAATTAGTATTCTATAATGTTCCTTCTAATGTTAAAATTAGTAAACAGGATATTGCTAATAGTAAAGAACTTCCAGGAGCTAAATTGGAACTTACTTGTGGTGATGAAGTTAAGAGTTGGATATCAACTGATACTCCTAAGGAAGTATATATAGAAGATGATTCTACTTGTTCTTTAAGAGAAGTTATTGCACCAGATGGTTATGAACAAGAATTAAATAATTTTGAGTTTAAGTATAAGAGTGGAAAAATAACTTCTGTTACTAATCTTAGTGCTAATAGTAACTTTAAAATTGATAATGATAAAATTATTTTCTATAATGGTTTAAAGGTTCCTAATACTGCTAATACTGTAAGTATTATAGCTATAATATTTGGTATTATGTTGATAGGTGGAGGAACTTATATAGTATTTAAAAACACAAAAAATAGAGGTTAATCAATCCTCTATTTTTTTATGTTTGAAATTATTGGCAGAACTAAAGGCTTTCTTCCTGTGTGTTCTTTTATAAATGATGATATTTCTTTTGTAACATTATTTTTTAAATCATTATATGTTATATTTTTATTTTTTAATTCTTTTTTTATTTTCTTTTGTGCTGCATTTTCTATTTTGTTTATTAATTCTTCATTTTCATTTATTAAAATAAATCCTCTTGTTGTGATCATTGGTTTTGATATTAATTTTTTTTCTTCCATGTTTATATTAGCTATTACTACTAATATTCCATCATTAGCCATTATTTTTCTATCATTTAAAACAGCTCTTTGGATATCACCAATTCTTGATCCATCAACAAATATAGCTCCTACTTCTAAAGAATCTATTTGTCTTATTTTACCTTTATATAGCTCTAGAACATTACCATTATCTAATATAAATGTATTTTCTTTTGGAAGACCACAGTCATGAGCTAATTTAGCATGAGCTTTTAACATTCTATATTCCCCATGTATTGGCATAAGATATTTTGGATTTGTAAGTCTTATCATTAATTTTAATTCTTCAGTCATGGCATGACCTGATGCATGAATTTCTTTTTCATTAGAAGTTGTATACACTTTTACGCCTTTTAAGTAAAGTTTATTTATTGTATTTGCTATACTATTGGCGTTACCAGGGATTGCACTTGATGAAAATATAACTATATCATCTGGTTTAAGACCTATTTGTTTATGAGTTCCATCTGCTATTCTTGATAATGCTGCTAAAGGTTCTCCTTGTGTTCCAGTACATAATAGAACAACTTCTCCTGGTTTCATAGAATTAGCTTGATCAGGAGTTATAAATATATTGCTAGCTTCAATATATCCTCCTTCGACTGAAATATTTATATTATTTTCCATACTACGACCAAATATACATATTTTACGGTTGAATTTTTTACATGTTTCTATAATATGTTTTAATCTATATATATTAGATGCAAATGTTGCTATTATTAGTCTATTATATGGATGTTTTGAAAATACTTCATTTAAAGCTTCGTCAACTTTTGATTCTGACATTGAAAAACCTTCGTCAAGAACATTTGTTGATTCGCTCATAAGTAATGTTACACCTTCTTTTCCTATTTCACTGATTTTTGCAAAGTCAGCTACAGGACCAATTGGTGTTAAATCAAATTTGAAATCTCCTGTTTCTACTATATTACCGTTAGGTGTTTTTATATATATTCCATGAGAATCTGGAACAGAGTGAGTAGTTCTGAAAAATGAAATTTCAAAGTATTTATATTTTAATTTATCTTTGCTTGTATATGCTCGTAATCCTTTATAAGGAAGATTTCTTTCTTCAATTTTCTTTTTTATAAGAGCATATGCTTGGTTTGGTGCGTATATTGTAGGAATATTAACATTTTGTAATAGAAATGGAATAGCACCTATATGATCTTCGTGACCATGAGTGATTATTAGAGTTTTAATTTTTCTTTCATTTTGTTTTAGAAAATCAAAATCAGGTAATACATAATCTATTCCTCTTAGTTCTTCATCAGGGAATATTACTCCTGAATCTATTATAATAATTTCTTCATTATGCATTATACAATACATATTTTTTCCTACTTCTCCTAAACCACCTAGAGCAAAGACATAAGTCTTGTCTGGTTTGAACATAAATTATCTCCTTTCTTAAATATTTAAAACACGTATCAACCGATATGAATTATACTATAAAATTTATAATTTGTCCAGGACTAAGGTTTTACTTGTCAATTTTTTGTTAATAATGTATAATTTATTTAGAATGTTAGAGGGATGCTTATGAGAGATATTTATACTAGTATTGATATAGGAACTGACTCTGTTAAGATAGTCGTAGCAGAACGTTTTAATGGTGTTTATAATATTTTGGCTTCTGCTATAGAAAGCGCAAGTGGAGTTAAAAAAGGTCTTATAGTTGACGGAAATATGTTAAGTGTTTCTTTAAAGAAAGCAATTAAAAGTATTGAAAGTAAGCTTAATGTTAAGATTACTAAAGCAATTGCTATTGTTCCTTCAAATAATATGGAAATAGTGTCTACTTCTGGTAATTTAATAATAAAAGAAGAAGATAATGTAATAAATGGTAATCAAATTTTTAGTTGTATGCAAAGAGCTATGACTAAATCTTTAAAAACTGGTATGGAAGTTGTAAGTGTTTTTCCTAATGAATTTATAATAGATAAAAAGATAAGAACTTTAAGTCCTTTAGGTAAAAAGGGAAATAATTTATCAGTTAAAGCTATAGTAACTTTGGTTCCTAAAAAGAATGTTTATTCTGTTGTAAGTTTAATAGAAAGTTTAGGAATAGAAGTTATGGATATAGCATTGGGTTCTTGTTCTGATTATTATGTTAATAAGACTCCTACTCTTGATAAGAAAGAGGTTGCTGTTATTAACATTGGGACTGAAAAGACTGATATTTCAATATTTTCAGATGGTATTATAAAAGAGTCATGTATTTTACCAGTAGGTGGTAAATTTATAGATACTGATATTGTTAATACTTATGGTGTTGATATAAATAGAGCTAAAACTATTAAAGAAACTTTTGCTGTATGTAATAGAAAATATGCTGATTATGATGAGGTTTATAGATGTAAGGTTTATGATAATGATGTTGAAATAAGTCAATATAAGTTATCTGAACTTATAGAAATGAGAATTATAGATTTGCTTAAAAATGCTAAAATTCAGCTAAATAACTTAACAAATGACAAAATAGGTTATATAATAGTAACAGGTGGTGTTACATCGATGCTTGGCTTTAATGCTATAGTTGAAGATGTGTTCGTAAGAGGCGCTACAGTATTGAATATAGGAGTAGTAGGGGTTAGAGACAATAGGTTTTCTAGTTGCTATGGTTCTATTAAGTATTTTTGTAGTAAATTGGATTTGAGAGATAAAGAATATTCAATGTTTTCATCTGACGACATAGATGCTTTATTGTCTACAAGAAGAAAGATTGGAAATAATACAATAGGGAAGTTTTTTGGTAAATTATTTGATTAGGGAGGATTAATATGTTTGATTTAGCAATGATGGATCAACTAGCTAAGATAAAAGTAGTTGGTGTAGGTGGTGGCGGTGGTAATGCCATTAATAGAATGATAGAAGCCGGAGTAAGAGGTGTTGAGTTTATAGCTGTTAATACTGATTCTCAAGTTTTAAATGTTTCAAAGGCTGATAAGAAAATACAGTTAGGAACTGGTTTAGGAGCAGGAGCAAAGCCTGAAATCGGAAAAGAAACTGCTGTTAAAGCTAAGAAAGAGATAGAGGAAGCTTTAAAGGGAGCTGATATGATTTTCATTACTTGTGGTATGGGTGGTGGAACAGGAACAGGAGCAGCTCCAGTTATTGCAGAAATAGCTCAAAATTTAGGGGCTTTAACTGTAGCTATAGTTACTAAACCATTCTCTTTTGAAGGAAAAAGAAGAACTGATAATGCTGCTGCAGGAATAGCTGCATTAAAAGAACATGTGGATACATTAATTGTTATACCAAATGATAGATTAAGAGAGATAATAGATAAATCAACTCCACTTTTAGATGCGTTTAAAGAAGTTGATAACGTATTATTACGTGGTGTTCAATCTATTTCAGATTTAATCGCAGTAGTTGGACTTGTAAACTTAGATTTTGCTGATGTAAGATCAGTTATGGAAAAATCAGGTAATGCTATTATAGGAATAGGAATTGGAGTAGGAGAGGAAAGAGCAATTGAAGCTGCAAAACAGGCTGTTTCTTCACCACTTTTGGAAACTTCTATTCATGGAGCAACAGATGCTATCATAAATATTACTGGAGGCTCTAATTTAACTTTATTTGAAGCTGAACAAGCTAATGAGTTAGTAAGAGCTGCTGCTAATAGTGATATCAATACTATATTTGGTGCTGTAATCAATGAAAATCTTAATGATGAAGTAATTGTTACAGTAATTGCAACAGGTTTTGATAAAAAAGCTAATAAGCCTTTATATAAGGAAAATGGAACTGCAAAAAGATATACACCTAATCAAACTGGTTATATAGATGATGATTCTGATACTGGTTCTAATTTTGAACCTACAGAAGTTGACATACCAGATTTTATGCATAAATTTTAATAAACTTCTAGCAGACTTTTTCCAAAGTTTGCTTTTTTTTTCATTTTGTGGTAGAATGTGTGCGTTAGGAGTTAATTTATGGAAACAGAATATTTACAGATTATAGATAAAATTATCTCAAACAGAAAATTTAAGAAGTTAGTAAATGAGAGACATCATCATAATTCAAATAGATATCAACATTTGATAGATGTTTCTTATAAAACATATAAAGTTTGTAAAAAGTTAGGTTTGGATTATGTAAGTGCCACAAGGGCTGCTGTTTTACATGATTTCTATTTTGATAATGATTTTACTAAAAATAGAACTAAGATGGTAAAACATTATAAAGTTGCTTTAAAAAATGCTAGTAAGCTATGTAATTTAAGTCCTTTGGAAGAAAATATTATAGCTTCTCACATGTTTCCTGTTGGAGGTAAATTACCAAAATATAAGGAAAGTGTAGTTGTTAATGCTATTGATGATGTTATTTCTATAAAAGAAAGAGTACAAGGGGATGTTAAGAAATTTAGGTATGCTATAAAGTTAGGATTTTTTCTACTTATAGGATTACTTAGATAATCTTTTGTCCTCGTAGCTCAGTAGGATAGAGCAATTGCCTCCTAAGCAATAGGTCGTTGGTTCGATTCCAATCGAGGACGCCACTTAGGATTTTAGAAAGACTTGAAAGAAAGTCTTTTTTTGTTAGATTAAAGTTTGTAATAATTATTATTGAACTTATATATACTTTTGATATAATGATATTAGGTAATATCATTTTTTATGGAGGATATATGAGAGTTGGAATTTTTACTGATGTTTATTTTCCTTATGTTAGTGGAGTTGTGACTGCGGTTGATTCATTGAGACAGGGATTAGAGTTAAATGGTTGTGAAGTTTTTATTATTAGTATAAATGCTTTAAATAAAGATTATAAAAGGGAAGGAAATTTAATAAGTATTCCAGGTATTCCTACCCCTAAAGGAATGTATGATTATTATTTTAGAGTTACTTATCCTTATAAGGCTATAAAAATGGTCAAAGATTTAAATCTTGATATTATTCATACTCATACTGAGGCAAGAATCGGAATGTTTGGAAAATCTATGGGAAAAAAATTAGGCATTCCTGTTGTTCATACTATGCATACTATGTATGAACAATGTGTAGATTATATTACAAAGGGACATTTAAAGAGAATAGGACAAAAAGGAGCTAAGTTTATTGTAACGTCTTTTTTAACAAAAAGTGTTAATGAGGTTATTACTCCTGGTAGAAAGCCTTATATTCTTTTGAAAGATAAATATAATGTTAATCAAAATATAAATGTTATACCGAATGGAATTAATACTGATTATTTACATAAAGAAAATTATAAGAGTAATGATTTAGAAAAGTTAAAAAAAGAACTAGGAATAAATAAGAATGATTTTGTTATTTTATGGGTTGGAAGATTGGGATTTGAAAAAAATATTCAAGCTCTTATAAGAATGATGAAAGGTTTAACTCATTTTAATAAGAATATTAAAATGATAATTGTTGGAGGAGGACCTGAAGAGGAAAAATTAAAGTTATTAACAAAAGAGCTTGATCTTTCTGATAATATTATTTTTACTGGTAGAGTTGAAAATAAATATGTTGGTAAGTATTATAATATTTCTTCAATATTTGCATCATTTTCTACTTTTGAAACTCAAGGTCTTACTTTAATTGAGGCTATGGCTGCTTCTTTACCTGTTATTTGTATTAATGATCCTAGTTTTTTAGATATAGTAACTGATAAATATGATGGATTTATTGTAAAAAGTGAAGAAGAATATATTGAAAGAATAAAAGAAATTCTAAAT
>CAKORS010000018.1 GCA_934101605.1 uncultured Bacilli bacterium | reverse complement strand
ATCCCACACTGTATTAAACAAACTATCAAAAGATAATTTATTTTTAACTTTATCAGCAGACCTTGCAACATCTACTCTTATAAAAATAGATGATGATAAATATTTTTCAAATCAAAACAAAGAATATAGAAACATTCCTATAGGCGTAAGAGAACACGCTATGGCAGCCATTGCTAATGGTATAGCTTCAACTGGTATAAAAGTATATGCTAGCACATTTTTAAGCTTTTCTGACTATTTAAAACCAGCTATAAGAATGTCTTCTTTGATGAATCTACCAGTAACATATGTATTTACTCATGATTCAATAGCAGTAGGAGAAGATGGCCCAACACATATCCCAGTAGAACAATTAGTAGGATTAAGAAGTATACCAAATTTAGATGTTTATAGACCATTTGATGCTAACGAAATAATCGGGGCATATAAAACAACTCTCCAAGAAAACAAACCATCAGTTTTAGTAATTAGCAAAGAAAAAGTAAAAACAAGCTCATTAACTAGTATAAATGACACAGCAAAAGGAGCATATATAGTAAAAGATTTCAAAATAATTGATGGAATAATAATATCTACAGGAAAAGAAGTAGAAGAAGCACTAGAAATATCAAATAATCTAGAACAACAAAACTTAAAATTCAGAGTAGTAAGCATGCCATCAATGGAAAAATTTGAATCTCAAGATGAAAAATATAAAAACGAAATACTACCTAAAAATGTAAAGAAAGTAGTAATAGAATATTCTTCATCTTATTCATGGTATAAATATACAACCGAAGAATATTTATTTAATGTAAATGATTTTGGCAAAAGCGGAAATAAAAACGAAATAATAAAGAGCTATAAACTTGATCCAGAAAGCATAACAAACAAAATATCAGAGTTATTTGAGCATAAAAAAGGATTGTAATAAATCAGTAGTAAAACTACTGTTTTTTTATAATTTCACAAGAAGAAAAGCGTGTTTTGTCAATAAATATAAAAGCATATTTACTTTTCTAAAAATATTCATATAATAGAATATAAAAGGAGAAAAAAAGAAAACTATGAACTACTTTAGAAGGACAAACAAAAAGAATATAAAAAACAAAGATGTAATAATAGATAAATACTATGAGGATAAAACAAATCCCAAACTTGAATACTCTTATTTTAGTATAGCAAGTCTTGGAATAACTTTAGCAGAGTTATTAAATGAAAAAGAACATGCAAGATATCATCTTTCTGTTGATGAAGAAAA
This sequence comes from uncultured Bacilli bacterium, assembly GCA_934101605.1. GTDB lineage: Bacteria > Bacillota_I > Bacilli_A > RF39 > UBA660 > CAKORS01. The sequence continues at coordinate 15,517 of CAKORS010000018.1, read as the reverse complement.
TCAAATATATAAAATAGTTCTTGTAAAAAACAATTCCGACAAGGAAATATTAATTAAAAAGTTTTTTCAAGAAGACTTAATAATAGATGATGAAATATCATTTCTAAATATTGAAGAAAACATTCCTAAATACTGTAAAGACTTCATAGATTATCTAATGGAATATAAAGAAAAATATAATATAAAAGAGTTAAAATTAAAAGATTTAAGAGTTTTAAAAGATGAATACTTAAAAGAAACGAAAGAAGATAGTTATATAAGAACAAGATTTCTAAATAATTAATAAGTATTTAAGAAAAAATGTTTGACTATTGCATATAATTATGGTAAAATTCTATATGTTTGAAGCCTCAAGCTTTAAACCACATCGAAAAGGTTAAAAATCTTTTATAGATACCTTAAGAGTGAGTCTTAGGTTAAAAGGAGGTATATATGAAAGCTATAATTAAGACAGGTGGTAAACAATATCTAGTTGAAGAAGGTTCTGTTATCTATGTTGAAAAATTAGATAAAGAAGAAGGAAAAACAGTTACTTTTGATGAAGTATTAATGCTAGATGGACAAATTGGAAATCCTGTAGTAAAAGATGCTAAAGTAACAGGAAAAGTACTTAAACAAGGAAAAAATAAGAAAATTAGAATTTTCCATTATGTAAATAAACAAAAAAGTACAAGAAAGCATCAAGGTCATCGTCAACCATATACAAAAGTTGAAATTACTAAGATTGGTTAATTATGATAAAAATAAAACAAGATTCGAATAGAATAGAAATTACAGGTCATGCAAATTTTGATTGCTATGGCAAGGATATAGTTTGTGCATCAGTAAGTTCAATAGTTATTACCACAGTTAATGCTATAGAGTCTTTGGAAAAAGAAACTATCAAAGTAAACGAAGATAAAGGAATAATTATAGAGATAATTAAAGAAACTGATATAAATAATAAATTAATAAAAAATATGCTTAATTTATTAAAAGAATTAGAAAAACAATATCCAAAAAATATAAAATTTTTATAGGAGGATAAGATATGTTAAGATTAAATATCCAATTATTTGCTCATAAAAAAGGTGGAGGATCTTCATCAAACGGTAGAGATTCTGCTGGAAGAAGATTAGGAGCTAAAGTAGCAGATGGACAATTTGCTCAAGCAGGTTCTATTATTTATAGACAAAGAGGAACTAAAATCTATCCAGGAGTAAACGTTGGAATGGGAAATGATCATACTTTATATGCAAAAGTAGATGGTATTATTAAGTATGAAAGATTAGGAAAAGATAAAAAACAAGCAAGTGTTTATGAAAAATAATCACTTCTTTTTTTATGTAAATTTATGGTAATTACCGATTTTACTTAACTTTTTACAAGTTTTAATATATAATAAGTAATCACGGGGTGTTTATATGGTTATATTAAAACTTATATTAAACTTATCTTTAATTATTAATACTAAACCAGTGGTTAAAGAAAGTCCAAAAGAAAATAAAGTAATCGAAGAAAAACAAATAAACTTCGTAATAGAAGAAGTAAAAGAAAATATAATAGAAGATGAAAAAGAAACTGAAGAAATAAAAGAGGAAGAACAAAATGCGCCTCAAACTGTAGTAAATACAAATGGTGTAAAAGATGAATCTACAGGAACAGTAACAGCATACACAGCCTTTTGTGAAGGGTGTAGTGGTATTACAGCTTCAGGTTATAATGTAATAAATACAATTTATTATTATGATTCAACATACGGTAACATAAGAATTATAGCAGCAGACCAATCTCTTCCATTTGGAACTATAGTTAGAATGACCAACACAAGTTATGGTGAAATAATCGCAATAGTTTTAGATAGAGGAGGTGCTATCAGTAGTAGTGGTAGTGCTCAAGCCGATCTTTTAGTAGAAACTACTAACGATGCTATAAATTTTGGTAGACAATATAATATAAATTTTGAAATATTAAGATATGGATATTAAAGTTTTAAGTTTTAATTGCTTAAAACTTTATTTTTTTCTATAATTAAAATGGTGAGTAAAATGAATGAAAGAATAATAAATGAATTACAAGAAAGTTTAAATATAAATAAAAAAGATATAGAAAACACATTAAAACTTTTACAAGAGGGCAACACAATTCCCTTTATAGCTAGATATAGAAAAGAAGTAACCCATGGATTAAACGAAGAACAAATAAGAAGTATAGAAGAAGTATATACATATGAACTTAATCTATTAAAAAGAAAAGAAGATATAATTAGATTAATAGATGAAAAAGAAATGCTAACCCCTGAATTAAAAGAGCGTATATTATCCTCTAAAAAATTAGTAGAGTTAGAAGACATATATAGACCATATAAAGAAAAGAAGAAAACAAAAGCAACAGAAGCTATCAACAATGGATTAGAACCACTTGCTAAAATAATTTTATCTTTTCCAAATACAAGATTAGAACAATTACTAAATAACTATACAAATTGTAAAGTAAAAACCAATGAAGAAAAATTAACAGGAGCAAAATATATCATCGCAGAATATATATCAGATAATGCAAACTATAGAAAATGGATTAGAAACTATATTTATAAAGAAGGAATCATTTGCTCTAAGAAAAAGAAAACTAAAGAAGATGAAGAAAGAATATATGAGATATATTATGATTATAAAGAACCAGTAAAATATATAAAACCTCATAGAATTCTTGCTATAAATCGTGGAGAAAAAGAAAATATATTAAGTGTATCAATAAATATTGATGAAAATGAAATAATATCATATATACTAAAAAAACTAACTAAAAAGGATAATAAAGAAATAATAGAAGTCATAAAAGAAGCTACTATTGACAGTTATAAAAGATTAATATTCCCATCAATAGAAAGAGAAATAAGAAAAGAATTAACTGATAAAGCAAATGTAGTAGGAATAGAAAACTTTACCGATAATGTATCTAAACTTTTATTAACCCCTCCAATGAAAGAAATAACAGTTCTAGGTTTTGATCCAGCATTTAGAACAGGATGTAAATTAGCAGTTTTAGATAAAAACGGTAATCCTATAAAAATTGATAAAATATATCCTCATGAACCACAAAATGAAAAACAAAAATCAAAAGAAAAAATAATAGAATTAATAAACAAATATCATATAGATGTAATAGCAATAGGAAATGGAACAGCATCTCGTGAAAGTGAAGCGTTTATAGCGGATTGCCTAAAAGATATTAATACAACAAAATATGTTATAGTAAGTGAATCTGGAGCAAGTGTTTATTCAGCGTCTCCCTTAGCAAAAGAAGAATTTCCAAACCTAGATGTATCAGAAAGATCAGCAATTTCAATAGGAAGAAGATTACAAGATCCATTATCAGAATTAGTAAAAATAGATCCGAAAAGTATTGGAGTAGGATTATATCAACATGACTTAAAACAAAAAGAATTAAATGAAGCCTTAACATTTAGCGTATCATCTGTAGTTAATAGTGTTGGAGTTAATATAAATACAGCATCTCCATCTATCCTTTCTTACATTTCAGGTCTTACTAAAACAACTATAAAAAAGATTATAGAATTAAGAGATAAAATAGGTAAAATAACATCAAGAGATGAGCTGAAAAAAGCATTAAGTAGTAAAACCTATGAACAAGCCATTGGTTTCATAAGAATAAATGATGCCAAAAATCCGCTTGATAAGACAAGAATACACCCAGAAAGCTATAAAAAAACATATGATATATTAAATATTATAGATTTAACAACAGATGATATAGGAACAGAAAAATTAAAAGAAAAATTAAAAAATATAGACAAAAACAAATTGTTAAATGAAATAGAAATAGATAAATATACTTTAGATGATATTATAGATTCACTAAAAGAACCATTAAGAGACCCAAGAGATGAATATGCTTCTCCTACATTAAAAAGCGATATTTTAACTATTGATGACTTAAAAAAAGGCATGGAAATAGAAGGAGTAGTAAGGAACGTAATAGATTTTGGAGCATTTATAGATATAGGACTTCATGATGATGGGCTTTTACATATATCAGAAATATCTAATAATTTTATTAAACATCCAAAAGAAGTTTTATCCGTAGGAGATATTATAAAGTGTTACATTAAAGATATAGATAAACAAAAGAATAGAGTATCTTTAACTTTAAAAAAAGATAACATAAACTAAATATTGACAATCTAATAAATAAACCTATAAAATATAAGTATAAGTCTTTGTCAGGGGGACAGTAGTATGAAAAAATATGAAGATTTAAGTGAAAACGAAATAAAGCTTATTATAAGCATAATGCAAAGAAAAATATATAGTAAAAGAATACCACATAATTCAATAAAGTTATCAAAAGATCTTTTAGAAAAATTATTATTCGAAGATAATTATTATATAGATATAGAAAAAAATATAAATGAAAAATATAAAGAAATTAGAGACGAATTGAAACCTTTACTGTATAAGTTTGATTTAAAAGAAATATGTTGGGATAACGTATTAGTAAGGGATATGGATTTTACTGGAACTAATGCAATAATAGATCCTCAAACAGTTTACAATAAAGATTTATCCTTCGGAACATATCCACTTGACTTTACAAATAAAAGTTTTGATGGAGTTAATATATCAGCCAGTGATTTTTTAGGTTCAAAAGGAGTTATCATAAACACAAAAACAATACATCCAGATTTGTCCTATGGTAGATATCCAGTTAAATTTTTAGGTTCATTCGATGATATCTATATAAAATATTCTGATTTTACCAAGGCTAAATATGAAAAAGAAAGTTTAAATAATGCATCAATAGAAATAAAAGATTCTATAGCAAGAGCAAGAAGAAATAATAAATAGTTTGCTCTTTTTTCTTGCCTTAAAAACGAACATTTGTTATAATTTTATTGGTGATAAAATGTCTTACATAAAAGGAAACTTTAGAAAATATATATTTAGATCTGATAATGGTTATGTAGTGGGACTATTTAAAGTAAAAGAGGCATCAAGTGATATAATAGAATTAGAACACGAAACCATAACATTTACAGGTTATTTTCATGAATTGAATGAAAATGATACCTATCTTTTTAATGGAGAACTAGTATTTCATGATAGGTATGGAGAACAATTTAGTGTTTCTGACTACGACATTGTATTACCAGAAGAAAAAGATAAAGTAATAGAATTTTTATCAAGTGATTTATTTAAAGGTATAGGGGAGAAAAAAGCAATTAAAATAGTATCAACTTTAGGAGAAGATTGCTTAAATAAAATACTAGATGATAAAAATATTTTATTAACAGTAAAAACAGTTACAGAAAAACAAAGAGATATAATTTACGATTCACTAAAAAAATATCAAAACAGTTTCGCAATAGTAATGGAACTCACAAATCTAGGATTTTCAACCAAAAACTCTTTAAACATATATAATAAATATAAAGATAGAACATTAGATTTAATTTATAATGATCCTTATGAATTAACTTATTCAATTAATGATATAAATTTTAATACAATAGAAAAAGTAAGAACAAAATTAAATATTAAAGAAGATGACATAAATAGATTAAAAGCAGGAATAATATATTTATTAAAACTATATTCATTTAATACAGGTAATACTTATATTTCATACTTAGAGCTCATTAATTTAGTTAAAAGAAATTTATTCATTTTAAACGAGGAAAAGATTAAAGATTCCATAAATGAATTAATAGATGATGTAAGATTAATTTTTGATGAAGAAAATATATATCTAAAAACAATGTATGAAGCAGAAGAATATATAGCAAATAGATTGTATTATTTGACAAATAAACAGAATGAAGAAAACGATATTAAAAGTGATTTACTTGAAGCAGAAAAGTATTTTAATATAAATTATAATGATATCCAAAAAAAAGCTATAACAAAAGCTATAAATAACAATCTACTTATAATAACCGGAGGTCCAGGAACAGGTAAAACCACTATTATTAAATCAATTTGTTATTTATATCAACAAATAAATAAACTTTCAAATAAAGATTTACTTAATGAACTCTATTTATTAGCACCAACTGGGAGAGCTTCTAAAAGAATATCAGAACAAACAAATTTACCTGCTTATACAATACATAGATTTTTAAAATGGAATAAAGAAGATAATTCTTTCAGAATAAATAGTGAAAATAAATCTAAAGCAAAAATAGTAATAATAGATGAGGCAAGTATGATAGATACAGAACTGTTTTATAACTTATTACTAGGTTTAGAAAGAAATTGTAAAATAATACTAATCGGAGATTCAAACCAATTACCAAGTGTTGGACCGGGACAAATCTTAAAAGATCTAATAGAAAGTGATATTATTGACACTATAAAATTAAAAGAGTTATATAGACAAGATAAAAACTCAAATATAAATATATTGGCTCATAACATAATAAACAACATTTTTGATGATAATATTTTTAATGAAGAAGATGATTTAACTTTTATAGAAGCAAATTCAAATAATTTAAAAGAATTTTTACAAGAATATATTATAACATACAAAGATTATGATTTTAATAATATACAGGTTATGGCTCCTATTTATAAAGGAGATAATGGAATAGATGAATTAAATTATTTCATTCAAAACATAATAAATAAAAAAGCTATGAATAAAAATGAAATAACTTTTGAGGGAGTAACTTTTAGAGAAAATGATAAAGTATTACAACTTACCAATATGCCTGATGATAATATTTTTAATGGAGATATAGGAATAATAGATAAAATAAGTAATAAGCCAAAAGAGTTATTAGTTAATTTTTATAATGAAGAAATAAGATATACTCCAAATCTTTTTTCTAATCTAAAACTAGGATATACAATAAGTATTCATAAATCTCAAGGATCTGAATTTGATATAGTTATCTTGCCTGTTTTAAACGTATATAAAAATATGCTATATAAAAAACTTATTTATACAGCAGCAACTAGAGCAAGAAAAAAATTAATCATAATAGGTGAAAAAACAGCTTTACAAAAAGCTATTCTAAATGATAAAGAAAATGTAAGAAAAACAAGTTTAAAAAAATTCTTAATTTCTTGTATTAAATAAATTAAAACATCTCATAATAATGTTGAGGTGAAATAATGAAAAAATTAAAAAAAGCAGCTGCTTACATAGTTGGAGCAACAGTAATCGCAGGAGCTTCTGCATACTTTGCTATGCCTAAAGAGGCAAGAAAAAACCTAAAAGATATGATAATGAATTTAACAAAAGCAAAAGGAAGCTGCCAAAATAATCAATAACCCTTAAATTAGGGTTTTTTTTTAAAACTTTTATTGGTATAATGTAATAGGTGAGAAACATGTTAAAGAAAGATAAAAAAATTGATTACGACAATTTAAATGAAGTAATAGACTTATCACGAAAACTATTAAAATTTCTTATTGTTATCTTAATTCTTGCAAGTATAATGATATTTGTTGGAATATTTAAAGAATTAAAAATCTTAACAATAATAGGAAATATATTAGGAGTAATAGCACCATTCTTTATTGGTCTAGTAGTAGCATGGTTATTTGATCCATTCGTATCATATTTACAAAGAAAAAAAATAAAAAGAGGATTAGGAGCAACAATAGTATTTGTTTTATTTCTAGGATTACTATTCCTTCTATTTAAAACATTAATCCCTTTATTAATAGATCAAGTAAATGCATTTATTAAAACTGTTCCTAACTTAATATTAAGTATTTCAAATTTTATTCACGAATTATTTTATAAATTATCAACAAAAGGAATTGACTTATCTTCATTAGAAAAAAATATATACGATTCAATAGAAAAACTAGGAGTAAATCTTACAACTACAATACCAAAACAATCACTTAATATACTATCTTCATGCATATCAAGCATTGGAACATTCCTAATAGGATTAGTAGTAGGCTTTTATCTACTTATAGATTTTGATAGTGTTAAACATGTATTAGATTTAATTCCAGTAAAATATCATAAAGGACTAACTAAAGTTTGTAAAAAGCTTAATAGCACATTTAGAGATTTCATTCAAGGAACACTATTTATAGCCTTAATAGTGAGTTTGATTTCTACTTTAGGTTATACATTAGTAGGACTTCCATCACCATTCTTATTTGGAGTTTTATGTGGACTTACAAATATAATACCTTATATAGGTCCATGGGTTGGTGGAGCAATATGTGTTATAGTAGGTTTAAACGTAAGTCCTGTAGTTGGTATATTAGCAGCTGTAGTAGCGCTTATTGTTCAACAAATAGATAATATATTATTACAGCCTTTAGTAATGGGAAAAACAATGAAATTACATCCAGTAACAATTATGATTGGACTATTAATATTTGGATATTTCTTCGGGATATTAGGAATGATATTTGCAACTCCAATTATATCTGGTTTAAAAATCATACTAAATTATTTTGATGAAAAATATGAGTTAATGAATAAATTTAAAGGAGTTAAAAGTAACGAGAATGATAGTAGCAATTGATGGACCAGCAGGTAGTGGTAAAGGAACCATTGCCAAAAATATTGGAGAAAGATTAAATCTTCTAAATATTGATACAGGAGCAATGTATAGAGCAGTATCTTTAAAAGTCATTAGAAATAATATTGATTTAAATGATACTTCTGCTATAATAAAAACTTGTAAGTCTTGCAATATAAAGCTTTTAAATAATGGAGTTATATATTTAGATGATGAAGATGTAACAAAAAAAATAAGAAGTATTGAAGTAACTAAGGCAGTTACAGTAGTATCAAAAATAAAAGAAGTAAGAGAAATAATGAAAGAAAAGCAAAGAGAATTTGCAAAACATTCATCAATTGTTATGGAAGGAAGAGATATTACAACAGAAGTATTTCCTAATGCAGATTACAAATTTTATCTAGATGCAAGTGTAGAAGAAAGAGCAGAAAGAAGATATAAAGAAAATATAGAAAAAGGTATCGAATGCACATATTCTGATACATTACAATTAATAAAAGAAAGAGATTATAATGATATAAATAGAAAAGAAGGAGCTTTAAAAATAACGGATGATGCTATTTATATCGATTCAACAAACTTAAGCATAGATGAAGTTACAAATAAAATAATAAACATAGTAAAGAAGTAGAGGTGTTAGTATGAATCTAAAAGATTTATATATAGAATTTTTCAAAAGTAAAGGACATAAACAAATACCAAGTGCACCAGTAGTGCCTGAAAACGATCCAAGTGTTTTATTTAACACAGCAGGAATGCAACCACTTGTTCCATACTTATTAGGTAAACCACATCCATATGGAACAAGACTTTGTGATTATCAAAAATGTATTAGAACAAATGATTTAGATTCTATCGGAGATTCTTATCATCATACATTTTTCGAAATGCTAGGAAACTGGTCTTTAGGAGATTATTTTAAAAAAGAATCCATTACATGGAGTTATGAATTTTTAACGAAAGTATTAAATATTCCAAACGAAAGACTTGCAGTAACAGTATTTAAAGGAAATGAATTAATACCATTTGATGAAGAATCATACACTTTATGGAATAATTTAGGTATTCCAAAAGAAAGAATAGCAACAACAGTAGAAGATAACTTTTGGCAAGCCGGAGAAACAGGCCCATGTGGATCAGATACAGAAATTTTCTATTTCAGAAGTGACGATGAAATACCTACAACTTTTGATCCAGAAGATGAAAGATGGGTAGAAATTTGGAATAATGTTTTCATGGAATTTAATATGGATGAAAATAAAAACATAACAAAACTACCTAAAAGAAACGTAGATACAGGTATGGGTTATGAAAGAGTTACATCAATACTTGAGGGTGTTAATGATAATTATCTATCTTCAGTATGGATAGATGTAATAAAACTAATTGAAGAAATATCAAATACTAAATACGAAGAAAACAAAAAAAGCATTAGAATCATAGCAGATCATATAAGAACAAGTGTTTTCATAGCAGCAGATAAAGCATCTATTAAGCCATCAAATGTAGGACAAGGTTATATTTTAAGAAGACTAATAAGAAGAGCAATAAGACATGCTAAAAACTTAAATATAGACATAAATAGTAATTGGGAAGAAAGAATAGCATTACTTATAATAGAAAAATATAAAAAATATTATGATGAATTAAGTATTAATAAAGATGTAGTATTAGAAGTTTTAAAGAATGAAAAAATCAAATTCAATAGAACTCTAGAAAAAGGCTTAAAAGAGTTTGAAAAAATAACAAGTAATTTAGATAATAATGTTCTAAATAAAGATTTGGCATTCAAACTATATGATACATATGGTTTTCCAATAGAATTAACTGAAGAACTAGCTAAAGAAAAGAAAATAGAAGTTGATGTAGATGGATTTTATGAAAAATTTAAAAAGCATCAAGAATTATCAAGAGCAAATTCTAAAGACCAATTTAAGGGTGGTTTAGCATCAACTGGAGAACAAGAAATAAAATATCATACTGCAACTCATTTACTTAACGCTGCATTAAAAATAGTAGTAAATAAAGATGTTCATCAAAAAGGTTCTAATATAACCACAGAAAGAATGCGTTTTGATTTCTCTTGTGATCATAAACTAACAGACGAAGAGAAAAAACAAACAGAAGATTTAGTAAACAAATGGATAGATGAAGATTTAGAAGTAACGGTTGAAGAAATGAAAAAAGAAGATGCTATAAAAAGTGGAGCAGAGTGTATGTTTATAGAAAAATATCCAGATATAGTAACAGTGTATACAATTGGAGATGTCTCAAAAGAATTATGTGGAGGTCCACACGTAAAACATACAAAAGAATTAGGACACTTTAAAATCAAAAAAGAAGAAGCATCATCTTCTGGAGTAAGAAGAATAAAAGCTGTATTAGAAGATAATAATTAATAGTAATTTTCTTTATCATGATACGATATTGACAAAGAATAAAATAAATAATAAAATATAATTGTTATTTGTTTAAAAGAGTAAATACTGATAAATATTAAGAGAGTTTGAGTTTGGTGAAATCAAATTATTTATCTTTATCGAAGACATTAAACGTTAAATAAATCGCAAGAATGCGTTATATTCAAAGAGGGTATTAAAAATACTAAAATTAAGGTGGTACCACGGATTTTAAATTAATTCGTCCTTTATGGATGGATTAATTTTTTATTTTATAGGAGGATAAGTATGAGTAAACTATATTTTAGATATGGTGCTATGAATTGTGGTAAAACAACAGCACTATTACAAGTAGCACATAACTATGAGGAAAAAAACTTAAAAGTAATTATAGTAAAGTCAAAAGTGGATACAAAAGGAGAAGATAAAATAGTATCAAGACTTGGAGTAGAAAGAAAAGTTGATGTTATTCTAAATCAAGATGAAATACTAACTTTAAAATATGATTTATCAGATATTTCTTGTATTTTAGTAGATGAATCCCAATTTCTAAATAATAAACAAATTGAAGACTTATGGAAAATAACAAAACTAAAAAATATTCCTGTAATTTGTTATGGATTAAAAGTCGATTTTACATCTCATTTATTCGAAGGAAGTAAAAGATTAATTGAACTTGCAGATGTTCTAGAAGAATTAATAACAATTTGTTCTTGCGGAAAAAGAGCTAAATTTAATGCTCGTAAAATAAATAATAAATATACTTTAACAGGCAAAGAAGTAATGATAGATACAGTTGATGATTGCACATACGAGCCACTATGTGGTAAGTGTTATATAGAAAAAGTATTGAAGGAGGATAAATATGAAAATAAATAATACAAGTATAAATATCAATAATCTAAATGAAGAAGTTACACTTTATGGATGGGTTCAAAAGAAAAGGAATCTTGGTGGTTTAATATTTGTTGATTTAAGAGATAGAAGTGGAATAATTCAATTAGTAATAAAACCTGAAAATGATTATTATGAAACTGCTAATTTATTAAAAAGTGAATATACAATAAAAGTAACAGGTAAAGTAATCAAAAGAGAAAGTCCAAATAAAAATTTAGCAACTGGAGAAATAGAAATAGAAGTAAAAGAATTAAATATCTTATCAAAGTCAAAAGATTTACCATTTACAATAACTGATGAAGTAACTGCAAGTGAAGAAACAAGATTAAAATATAGATATTTAGATATAAGAAGAAATCCAGTTAAAAACAACCTATTATTAAGAAGCGAAGTTATGCATAGTATAAGAGAATTTTTACATGATGAATCTTTCTGTGAGGTAGAAACTCCTATACTTTGTAAATCAACTCCAGAAGGAGCAAGAGACTACTTAGTTCCATCAAGAGTATTTAATGGTAGTTTTTATGCTTTACCACAATCACCTCAACTTTTTAAACAACTATTAATGGTCGGAGGAATAGAAAAATATTATCAAATAGCAAAATGCTTTAGAGATGAAGATTTAAGAGCAGATAGACAGCCAGAATTTACTCAAGTAGATATTGAAATGTCTTTTGTAGATGAAGATGATGTAATGGATGTTACAGAAAGAATGCTAAAAAAACTATTTAAAGATATTAAAAATATCGATATAAAATTACCTCTTGAGAGAATGAAATACGATGATGCAATAAATATATATGGTTCAGATAAACCTGATTTAAGATTTGATCTAAAGATAAATGATATAACAGAAATATTTAAAAATACTAATATAGGTATGTTTAAAGACGTTATAGAAAATAAAGGAATAATAAATTGTATAGTAGTAAAAAATAATATTTCGTATTTTACAAGAAAAGAGCTTGATAAATTAACTGAGTTTGTAAAACAATATAAAGCAAAAGGATTAGCTAATTTAAAAATTGGAGAAGAAATATCAGGAAGCATTGCAAAACTTATTAGTGAAGAAGAACTAAATTTATTAACTAATAAACTTAACTTAACAAAAGATGATGTAATCTTAATTGTTGCAGATAAAAAACAAATAGTAAAACAATCTCTAGGAGCATTAAGATGTCATTTAGGAAATGAGTTAAATATGATAGATAAAAATGATTATAAAATGCTATGGGTAACTGATTTTCCTACATTTGAATGGAGTGACACAGAAAATAGATTTATGGCTATGCATCATCCATTTACAGCACCAAAAGATACTGATATAGATAAATTATTAACTGATAAAGAACATTGCTATTCAAAAGCATATGATATCGTTATAAACGGATATGAAGCAGGTGGAGGTTCAATAAGAATACATGATGAAGAAATCCAAGAAAAAGTATTTAGTGCCTTAGAACTTACTAAAGAAGAAATAGATAATAAATTTGGTTTCTTTGTAGAAGCATTAAAATACGGAACACCACCACATGGAGGACTTGCTTTTGGATTAGATAGATTAGTAATGCTTTTAGCAGGAACTACTAATATAAAAGATGTTATAGCATTCCCTAAAACAACATCAGCTTCTTGTCTTATGAGTGAATGTCCATCAACAGTAGATGAAGAACAACTTAAAGAATTAGGAATAAAGATAAAATAAAAACAACTTTAAAAAGTTGTTTTTTTTAATACACTAATTGTTATAAGAATCATCAAGTATTTCACCATTTAATACTTGATTTATCATATCACTTGCTAAAGAAACACTTTCTAAATCTGGTTCCATAACATATAATGATTGACTTGGCATAGAATATGTATAATTAAAGCTATCTTCACCAGTTACAACATTAGAAGTTACAGTCCATTTAGCCATAGTATCTAATTGAACCTTTAAAAGTTTTCTTATCTCTTTCATAGTCATATTAGTATCAAAAGATCCATCTAAAGCACTTAAAATACTAGTATATTTAGTAATAATATCTTTAGAAGTAACTTTTCTTATAATACCATCAGTAATTAGTTGTTGATTCTTTATTCTATCATTATCTCCATCTTTTAAAGTTTTTCTAGTTCTTGCAAATTCCAAAGCCTGTCTTCCATTTAAATGAATATTACCAGCATCAAATGTAGAATATTCATAACCCAAGAAAGAATAAGGATTATTTATATCAACACCATCAATTGCATCAATAAGCTTAATCAAAGTAGTAAAATTAACTTTAACATAATAATTTATATCAATATCAAACAAATCTTCAATAGTTCCAACAGAGGATTCTATACCATAAATACCAGAATGAGTAAGTTTATCTCTGTATCCAGTAGTATCATGTAGCTGAACATAATAATCTCTAGGTATAGAAGTAAGTAAAACTTGATGAGTATTAGGATTAACAGTAACTACCATATTAACATCAGTTCTAGAAACTTCATCAATATCACCATAAGTATCAAGTCCAGATATATAAACATTAAATGCTTTCTTAGAAACATCAACTTCTTTAGCAATATTGCCTTTCTTAACTTTAATTTTAAATTCATATATAGATTTTAATTCACTTTTCATATCAGGTTCTTCTTCATAAAATGTTTGAAGTTGAGACTTTTCAAATAACATAGAACTAGCTTTTTCATTTTCGATATTATTAATTAAAGCTTCATAACTAGAAACCATAACATTATCCATTTTATATTTTTTAAAAATCTTATCATAAGCCTTTTCATAATGCATATCTTTAATATCTATATATTCAATAACACTATTCTTTATATCATTCATATTATTATAATCACTAGATTTTAAAACCATAACATAATATGTCTCAGTTTTATATCCAATTTCTAAAAATCCATTTAAGAAATCATAAGTTTTATATAAATATAAAGATCCTAAAGCTGAAGCTCCAACTACTAATGTCATAATAAAAGTCCAAAACTTATTAAAAATCCCTCTTTTTTTCTTTCTTTTAGTAAATATCTTAAACGAAATAATAAAAGATAAAAATACTACTCCTCCATAAATAAGTAAATATCTTAAAGGTAATATATCAAGTTTAAATAATACATAGAAATTCAAACCACTAATACCTATAAATATAAGTAGAAGTAATAATTGATAAAACTTAAGAAATGAAAATCTTTTCTTTTTTCTTACTTCATTATCACAAACTTTTTCTTTATTCATTAATATCACCCACAAAAATAGTATAACACTAAATTAAAAACAGATAATATATAAGATAAGTTTAAATAATAAATTTTACAAAATAATGTCTAGTGATATTTCTTAATTTCTATTAACATAAAAATAATCATAACTATATAACTTATAAAAGAAGAAATAACTAAAGATATGATACCTACATTAAAATATATTAATAAAGCAAGAAAGGTAAGTTTTACAACAATAGAAATAATATTAGCATACATAAGTTCCTTAGATTTATTCATAGCGTGTAACAAAGAAGATAAAGGTCCAACAACATAAGAAACAATAAATAAAAGTGATGAAATCTTTAAATAGTTATAACCTAAATCAGTATGGAAAATAATATTTAATACCTCTTTAGGATAAAAGTAAAAAATTAGAGTAAAAGGAATTGCTATAATAATAGAAATAATTGAGGCTTGTAAAGTTTTTTGTTTTGCTTTATTAACTTTTCCCATACTATAATAC
>CAKORS010000017.1 GCA_934101605.1 uncultured Bacilli bacterium | reverse complement strand
GAATCTTATCATCACACTCTAAAATATTTTTAATAAAATTAAGAGTAGTAGTCTTTCCCTTAGTTCCTGTAATACCTATCTTAGAAATAACATCATACTCTTTATAAAAACACTTAGAAATAACAGCCATAGCTATTTCTACATCCTTAACTAAAATACATGGAATACTTTTATTATAGTCTTTTTCACTAACATAACATATAGATCCACGCTCTATAGCATCATCCAAATACTCTTCCTTAAAATACATACCCTTTACAACAAATAAAGTATTTTTACATATATCTAAAGAACTATATGAAATATATTCTATATCTAAAGATAAATCCATATCCTTAGATAATAATCCCTTATTTTTTAAAGCATTAATTATTCTATTAATTTCCATATTATCACCACATTAATTGTATCATTTTCTATACTTTTCTTCAAGTAATCTCTCTACAACATTTATATCCCCCTCATAATCTATAACTTGTTGTTTCACTCTTTGATAAGTCTCATCACCCTTACCTATTATTAAAATAACATCATCTTTAGTTGCATTTTCTAATGCCTTATCTATAGCATCAACTCTATCTATAACTATTTCATAAGAAGTTCCATACTTTTTCAAGTTATTAGATAGTAAAAAACATATATCTAAAACCTCTCTATCCCCTGGATCATCACTAGTTAAATATACATAAGATGCATTTTTAGCCGCAATTAAACTAAGATCATCTATCCTATTTAATCCTCTATCTCCAGTACATCCAAACACTAACTTTATATTTTTATTCTTATATTCATCATGAATCATTTTAATAAGTGCTTCTAAACTATATTTATTATGAGCATAATCAACAATAACAGGACATCTAAAATTATTAAATATATTCATTCTTCCCAAAACACTAGTATTTCTAATACCATCTCTTATAAATTCATCTTTAATATTCAATTCCTTAGCAACTGCTATAGCTAAAGCAGCATTTAAAACGTTAAAATCTCCCTTCATAGATATTTCATATCTTACAGAACTATTATTATGAGATAAAACAAATGAAGTAAATCTTCCCCTAGTAATATCTTTAATAATATAATCAGCATTATGATAACCAACAGTAACTATCTCTTTATCCTTTAAATTTCTTATTATTTCTTCATAATAATCAGTATCTTTATTAATAACTATCTTTTTACATTTCCTTAAAAAATTTAATTTACAATTTAAATATTCATTAAAATCTTTATGTTCTATTAAAGATATATGATCCAAACTAATATTAGTAAAAACACCAATATCAAAACTCATTCCATAAATCCTACTAAGTTTAGAAGCCTGACTGGAAACCTCTAAAACCATATAATCAATATCTTTTATCATAGTGTTTTTAATACATCTATCAATATCTATAACTTCTGGAGTAGTATTATGAAACTTAATGCTTTTACCTCCTATATAAGACTCAGGAGTAGAAATATAAATATTTTTATTTTTGGTTGCTCTATTTAAAATATCTTTAACAAAATTAACAGTAGTACTTTTTCCACTAGTACCTGTAACCCCTATTAACTTGCATTTAGCATCATCAACTTTATAAAACTTATGACTAATTAAAGCCATAGCACGTCTTACATCACTTACTATTATATGATCAATAGATTTATTATAATCTTTCTCACTAATATAACAAGTAGCACCATTTTCTATAGCTTCATCTAAATACTCATCTTTAAATAAAACCCCTTTACAAATAAACAACGTATCTTGATTTACATCTTTAGAATTATAAGAAAGATAAGAAAAAAAGAGACTACAAGAAGAATGATCCAGCAATAAATCATGTTCTTCTAGAATCTTTATAACCTCTTCGTAACTCATTTTATATCACCCTTATTTTATTTCTTTTTTACTCCTAGGGTGTGCATCTAAATATATTTTTTTTAATCTTTCATCTGTAATATGAGTATAAATTTGTGTTGCTTTAAGTGATTCATGTCCTAAGAGTTCCTGGACAGATAATATATCACAACCAGCTTCCAACATATGTGTAGCAAAAGTATGTCTTAAAGTATGTGGTGAAATATGTAGTTTTAAACTACTTTTTTCTATAATCTTATCCAGTATCAATCTTATGCCACGAGCAGTAAGTCTAGACCCATTTTTATTAAGAAGTAAATAAGGACTATTCTTAGTATCTAAAAAAGGTCTTGACTTATCAAGATAAAAATTTAAATATTCTAAAGCAACTCTTCCAAAATAAACATATCTTTCCTTATTACCTTTACCTAAAATCTTTATACTTCTATTACTAAAATCTATATCAGAAAGCTTTATATATTCACATTCTCCAACCCTAATACCTGTAGCATATAAAAGTTCTAAAATAAGTCTATTTCTAATACCTAAAACATCGTTTAAATCAGGTATACTAAATAACTCCTCTAATTCATTAGAATATAAAAACTTAGGTAATTTTTTATCTTTTTTAGGACTACTAACTAAATTAAAAGGATTAGATTTTACTTTCTCATTTCTAACCAAATACTTATAAAAATTTCTAACTGAAGAAATATGCCTAGCAATAGTAGTCTTAGAAAATTTCTTTTCATCTAAATAATTAAAGTAAAGTCTTATATCAGAATACTCTATATCTAAAAAATCCAAAGACTCTTTATCTAAATAAGAAAAAAATTCTAATATATCATCCCTATAATTAATTATAGTATTTATAGAATAATTCTTCTGAACCTTCAAATAATCCAAATATTTATCCAACTCTTCCATAATACTCACCTACAATAATTATATAACAAAAAAAACTCTTAAAAAAGAGTTAATTATTGACGTATTCTTGATTGTGATTTATTAGTCAAGTTATAAAATAAATACATAGGATCACTATAATCAAAATAATTATCTAATTCATCAGAAATATTATTTCTAACAACTCTATAATTTCCACCATTATAGTTTTTAGCAATTGCATACTTTCCATCTTTTGTAGTCATAATTCTAGTAGATACAACTACTCCATTAGTATGTTCATCATCATTTATGATTTCAACAGAATAATGTTCCATTCCACCATCACCATAAAATTTTGATACTAAAGCTACATTAGGCATATCAACTAATACAGCATAATCCCCTTTTTCATTGTATAAAGTTTGTTTACGCCCTATTTTTTGGTTATTTTCATCAACTATGTCATAGCAGTTTTTCATATCCCATAATTCAGGCAATCTATCTCCACAATTATTTGCTACATCTCTTAATTTTACAACTTGATCACAATAAACATCTTTTAAAAAATTTCTCATTATAATCATCCCTTTCTAAAAACGCGCTTTATCAGTATACCACATTTACAAAAAAAATCAAGTATTTTTTTATTTTACTACAAAAAACTACATATAATTAACTGAGGTGATAAAAATTTTCAATCTGATAAATCTACTTAAAACATTATGTTTATTTAAAACATCTTATTCCAATAATGTATTTTTAGATCCCCTATCAAAAGAGAAAGAAGAAAAATATCTAGATCTATTTTTAAATAAAAAAGATCAAAATGCTAGAAATAAACTTATAGAACACAATCTAAGATTAGTAGCCCATATAGTAAAAAAATTTGATAACCCTAAATCCAGCACTGATGATTTAATAAGTATAGGAACAATTGGACTAATCAAAGGAATAGATAGTTACTCAAATAAAAAAAGTACTCGTCTTACAACATATGCAGCTAAATGTATAGAAAATGAAATATTAATGTATTTTAGAGCCAATAAAAAAAATAATAACAACATATCATTAGATGACCCTATAGGTTATGATAAAGAAGGAAATGACATAACAATACTAGATGTTTTAAAAATGCCTAGTGTTGATATGGTAGATGAAATAGATAAACAAGATAATATAAAACTATTACAAAACTATATGAAAATACTAACACCAAGAGAAAAAGAAATAATAATACGAAGATATGGATTATATAATTATGATGAAGAAACTCAAAAAGAAATAGCAAAACACTTAAATATATCAAGAAGTTATGTATCAAGAATAGAAAAACGCGCTGCTACAAAAATATTAAGAGAATTCTTAAAAGAACAAAAAGAGCATTAATTTTGCTCTTTTTCTTCTAAAAACCTTTTCAAATTAACAGCTACATCAAGAGGTATTATCTCTCCTAATTCTTCAACTGATGCTTCCTTAATCTTTTTTATAGAACCAAATTTTTTAAGAAGTAACTTACGACGCTTATCACCAATTCCTTTAACACCATCAAGTACAGAAGATATACTTCCTTTAGATTTAATATCTCTATGATATGTTATTACAAATCTATGAACCTCATCTTGCATCCTAGTAAGATATAAATATAAATTGTTTTCTTTAGGTAAAGGAATTTCTCTTAAATCACTATCAATAATAGAATGAGTTCTATGCCTATCATCCTTTTTAAGACCTATAACCTTTATATTTAAATTAAGACTATCCAATATTTCTTTACAAACCTCAACCTGTAATGGTCCACCATCAACAATAATTAAATCAGGTCTTTCTAAACCTTCCATTAAAACCCTATAATATCTTCTATAAATAACTTCTTTCATAGCACTAAGATCATCTTTTACCTTAGCATCAATCTGATATTTCCTATATTTTTTCTTATCAGGTTCAAATAAAGAAAAACATACCATTGCTCCAACATAATAAGTTCCAAATAAATGGGAATTATCAAAAAGTTCAATTCTATCAACACTAGGAATATTTAAAATACTACATAAAGATTCCATAGCTTTCTTCTTTTCATTTTCATTTCTTTTAATCAAATTAATCTTTTCATTACTCTCAATTTCTGCATTTAAATTAGCCATATTAAGTATTTTCTTGACATCACCCTTTTTAGGTATTAAAACAGGAATATTAAAATAATCACTAAGTATATTATCACTATCTAAATCATTAATAACCATTTCCTTAGGTAAATTAAACTTTTCATAAAAATCAATAATATATCTTAAATAAATATCTTCCTTATCATAAAATCCACTAAAAATCTTACTAACTTTACCAGTTATAACACCATCTCTTATAAAAAGAACAGAAATTGAAATAAAATTATCCTTTTCAAATATTCCAAATACATCAAAATTATGTCTTACAGAAGAAACAATAATCTGTTTATTTAAAGTAACTTTAATATCATCAATATACTTCTTAAGTTCAAATGCTCTTTCATAATTTAAAGCATCACTTGCTTTATACATCTCTTTTTCTATTCTTTTAGTTAAAATACTAACATCACCATTTAAAATATCCGTTATTTCCTTTATCATTTCTTCTTGTTTTTCTAACCGAACATTATATTTACAATATCCTAAACATTCCCCTATATGATAGTAAAGACATAAATCTTTACCTAATTTATTACACTTTTTCAAAGGATAAATACGATTTATAACCTCTACTGTTTTTCTAGCACTAACAACATTAGGATAAGGACCAAAAAGTCTAGCCTTAGCTTGTTTCTTATTCTTATATCTTTCAATCTTTAAAGCTGGATATGGCTTCTTATACAAAGCAATAAAAGGATATGTTTTATCATCTTTAAGTAAAATATTATACTTAGGATTATATTTCTTAATCAAATTAATCTCTAATATTAAAGATTCCCTATTAGTATTAGTAACAATATAATCAAAATCAACAATATTACTAACTAAAGCATAAGTCTTACCAGTATGAACTCTATTAAAATAAGAATTTACTCTTCTTTTCAAATTCTTAGCTTTACCAACATAAATAATCACACCATCTTTATCTTTCATAAGATAACAACCAGGTTTATCAGGTAACAATCTCAATTTTTCCTTCATAATCCACCTCCAAACTATTAATAATTATAACATATTTGCACAAAATTATTAAATTTTATATAATTAATATGGTGATTTCATGTTTGAAATAAAAGAAAATACAATATCTTCAATAGAAATAAAAAAATCAAAATTTATAGCACTAGCTATAAAAATAAATGATATTAAAGAAATAAATAACATATTAGATGAAATAAAAAAAGAATATAAAGGCGCAACTCATTACTGCTACGCATATAAACTTTTATCATCAGAAAAATTTAGTGATGATAAAGAACCAAGTGGAACAGCAGGACTTCCAATTCTAGAAATAATAAAGTTAAAAAACTTAACAAATATTCTAATTGTTGTAATAAGATATTTTGGTGGTATAAAACTAGGATCAGGAAACCTAATAAGAGCCTATCGAAATGTAACATTAGAATCAATTAATAAAGCAGAATTAATTCCCTACATAAAAACAAAACAAATAAATATAAGTTTCAAATATGAAAACGAAAAACTATTAAAAAAACTAGAAAAAGAATATGAACTAATAAATAAAGAATATAACAATACCATAGATTGTATATTTAAAGTACCAATAGAACAAGAAGAAAACTTTTTACAAGAAACAAAAAAAAGCTAAAAAAGCTTTTTTATTTTTATTATCTTGCTGTTGCAAATCCTACTTCAATAGCTGGAATGCTTATAGTTACATCTGCATCTGGAACAGCACCACTTTCATTGTACCAAAAACCTAATGAAGCAACAACAGTTCCATTTGTTGGTGCTATAGTTGTAGTTGGTGAAGTTAAATTTCCAGCTGAACTTGAAGAAAATGCAGCAACATTACCACCTACACCAACAAAAATACTTCCTTGTATAGCACTACATACTGCTTCAAGATTTTGAGCAGATCCTGAACAAGTAATCTTTGATCCATTTGTTGATAGTTTTGTTAAATATGCTGTATATGCACTGGTATTTTTAATTGTTGCAGTACATGATATATTTGTACCTGGATTCAATGTTGCTGTAATTCCACTCCATGTATGCCCTGTTGCAGTTCCTGCATTTACAGTTCCTTCTCCAGTTGATACAGTACATTTTGCATCATCTTGGAATGTTACTAAATTTCCAAATACTGCTTCAGATTCTCCTGCTTTTGCTGTTGCATTAAATGTTGAAATATTTAGTGTTGCACTAAATGCTGCAAATCCTATTGCTAGTCCTATTACTGCTACTACAAGTCCTACTATAGCTACTATTTTGAATGTTTTGTTTTTTTCCATTTTATTTCCTCCTTATTTTCTTACTATTTAAAAGTACTATAATTATAACAATTAGTCAATCAGGTTCTATTAATATTTACATTTTATTTACAATAAAAAAACCGACCATTAGTCAGTTGAATTATTTTTATTATCTTGCTGTTGCAAATGTTGTTGTAATAGCAGGAATTGTTACAGTTACATCAGCATCTGGAACTGCTCCATTTGATGCATAAGTAAGTGTAACTTTAGCAGTTGTTGTTCCTGTAGTTGATGCTATTGTTGCACTTGGAGAGCCTAATTTAGCTGCTGCAGATGATGAGAAGCTTGCACTATCTTTTCCAACTTCAATCTTTCCACTCATAGCAGTACAAACTGCATCTTTATTTTGTGCAGATCCTGAACAAGTTATTTTTCCACTTGTTACTAATTTTGTTAAATAAGCTGTATATGCACTGGTATTTTTAATTGTTGCTGTACATGTTATTACATCTCCAGGTTTTGTAAATGTTGCTGTTATTCCACTCCATGTATGTCCAGTTGCTGTTCCAGCTGTTGCAGTTGCAGTTGAACCTGTTGATACTGTACAAGCTGCATCATTTTGGAATGTTACTAAATTTGCAAATACTGCATCAGCATCTCCTGCTTTTGCTGTTGCATTAAAAGTTGAAATATTTAGTGTTGCGCTAAATGCTGCAAATCCGATTGCAAGTCCTATTACTGCTACTACAAGTCCTACTATAGCTACTATTTTGAATGTTTTATTCTTTTCCATATTTTTTCCTCCCTACTTTCTTACTATTTAAATTTACTATAAATATTTATCTTAGTCAATAAAGATAAAAAAGATATTACAAAAAAGTGTAAACTAAAAAGTGCTTTTATAGCACTTTATTTTATATTATTAATTTCACTTAATAATGCATCTTTTGGCATAAAACCAACTAAAGATTTTTCTATATTTCCATCTTTATATATCATAATAGTAGGAACAGACATAATACCAAATTCTTTAGCTAAATCTTCGTGTTTATCAACATCTACTTTTATAACCTTAAATGTATCAGAAACCTCCTCAAGAACAGGACTTAACATTTTACAAGGTCCACACCATGTAGCATAAAAATCAACTATTACTATTCCCTCTTGTACTTCATTTTTAAAATCTTCATTATTTAAATGTAATAACACAATACCACTCCTATCTATATTTATTTAATACGTCATCAATACCATTTATATTTATTTTATTAGTCTCCATAAGCTTATCCATATAAGAAACAGTTATAACACCATTCTTAAGCATAATATCAATAGAATCTCTATTAAACTTATCCTTATCCTTAGTTTCATTATATTGAAAAGTAAGATCATATATCTCAATCGCAGTATCATTTGATTTCTTTACAATATTAGAAAGTCCTGGTGATGAATTAACTATAACATCAGCAAGTTTAGATTCATGAACAATATCTAAATTAACATATGGTTGTTTAACTAAGAAAACTAAAATAAATGCAATTATATATCCTTCAATTAAACCTACTACAAGACCTAATATTTTTGATGGAATACTAAGTATAACAGTAGCCTTCAAAATATTCTCAAATAAATTAACTGCCTTTAGAATAAATCCAAATAAAAAACCTAATAAACCTAAAATTATAAAAAATGATATTGCTTGATAAATTAAAATATTTAAACTAACTAAACCATTAACTCCTAAAAAAGGTAAATTAAAACTAAGAAAATCAGCTAAATAATCTTTAAGATAATAAGCAAGAATAAAACATATTAAAGTTCCAATCAAAAATACTGTCTGTTTAAAAAATCCATTCTTAAATCCATAAGCTGCACCTGACATAATAATAACTATAATAACAGCATCTACTATTCCTAACATATAACACCTCTATTAATAGTATAAACTATAAATATTAATTATTCTACAATTTTAAAATATTATTTTAAAAAAAACATAAAAATGATATAATGACTATGAGGTTGATACATATGAATATTGTAATTAAAGTAAATGATGAAACAAAACAAAAAATGATTGATTATTATAAAGATAAATTAAGAGAAAAAACACCACCATATGCTATTTTCCAAGCACAAGAAGAAGATACTATAATAACACTTTACGAATCAGGAAAAGCAATGTTTCAAGGTGTAAGCGCTGATATTGATGCTAATATGTGGGGAGCTGTTATTGCAAATGATGATAACTCTAAAGATGAAATAGAAAAAAGTAAATATTATAATGTATCTGCTGTAGGATCTGATGAAGTTGGAACTGGAGACTATTTTGGTCCAATCGTAGTAACTGCAAGTTATGTAAAAAAAGAAGATATTAAATTTCTTGAAGACTTACATGTTACAGATTCTAAAAAAATAACTGATGATAAAATTATTAAAATAGCTAAAGAAATAACAAAAAAAATAAAATATAAAAGTATTATCATAACTAATAAAGAATATAATGAAAAATATAGTAAAGAAACAAATATGAATAAAATAAAAGCTATTATGCATAATAAAGCTCTATATAGTTTATTAAATGAAATAAATACAAAACCAGAATACGTTATAATAGATCAATTCACACCAGAAAATAAATATTATGACTATATAAAAGATTCAACTAATATAGTTAAGAATATAACATTCATGACTAAAGCTGAAAGTAAAAATCTTGCTGTAGCATCATCATCAATTATATCAAGATATATATTTATAAAAGAAATGGATAAACTATCCGATAAATACCACACCCCTATTCCTAAAGGTAGTGGAAATAATGTTGATAAAATAGGAGAAGAATTAGTAGAAAAATATGGAAAAGAAATTTTAGATGATATAGCAAAGAAAAATTTTTCAAACACAAAAAAAATCCTAAAGACTATGATCTTTTAGGATTTTTATTTTAATTTTTATCTTTTTCTTGTTTTTTTAATTTTAAAAGATACTGAACTATTTGGATATTTTCTATCTAACACTTTTTTATCCTTACAATAATTAACCATGTTATGAATTATAAAATTAACACTATTTTCATCTAATTTCTCATCAATCATATTAGACTTAATCATAGAATATAACTTATCTAGAAAAGGAATATCTAAAGCATATCTACTTAAAATATCATGAATTTCTTCTATAGATAAATCTTTCTTATTATACTTTTCTTCCGATAAAACAACATCCTTATAAAGGATAGTATTCTTAACAGGATACTTTTCTTCCATCAAAATATCTGAATTATAGTTTTCATCAAGTCTTGTAAGACGTAATACTTTATTATCAACTTTCTCTAAAGACATTCCATTAGAAACAGCCCTTGTTTCAGTATCAATGTCACAAGTAAGATGATAAAAACTAATTTCATCAGTATTAATCAAAATATTAATAATAACTCTAAATAACTCCTCAAGTTTCATACCAATACCTCCCATAAATTAAGACTTATTATAACACAATTACTTTAAAATGTCATCAATTTTTTTAAGTTCATCATCTATCTCTAATAAAGATATTTGGTGAGGTTCTGTATCAACAATTTTAACAGAATCTTTCTTATCTTGTTTTATGACATCTTGTACCTCTTCTTCAACAACTTTATCAATATAAACAAAAACTTGACTAATATCTTTAACCTTTATTGTAGATCCAGTCTTATATCTATCTAAAATAGGTATTTCAGTAGATTTAATTGTTCCTATTCCATCACTATATCTAAATCCAAAATAACAATTCTTAACTATAAATGCATTAATAATACAGTATGGATTAGTCTTTACATCTCTTAAAATAAGAAGACCTCTTCTAGCTCTTGATTGCTTTTCAAACTCACCTAACTTAACTCTCTTAGCAGTAGACTTATCTGTAAATAAAGTTACATATTCAAATGAATCATCAAAATTTAAAACTGATACTACTAAATCATCTTTTAAAGCTATAGATTTAACACCAGATGATTTAATACCAGATACAGGTATTTCACTTATATCAAACCATAAACTATAACACTTATTAGTAACAACAAAAATCTCACTATAAATAGATAAAAATGCTGATACTACTAAATCATTTTCTTTAAGTTTCATACAAGATATAGGTTTAGAATAACGAGAAACTTTAAACTCACTAAGTTTTGTTTTCTTAATCATTCCATTCTTTGATGCTATAACTACATCCAAATCCTTATTAAAATCACTAATAGGAATAGCACTAACAACTTGTTCATCCTCATCAAGTTTTATAATATTACTAATATGTTTACCTAACTGCTTCCATTTTATATCTGGTATTTCATAGACAGGTAAATAAAGATAATTACCTAAATTAGTAAATATTAGTAATACATCTTGAGTATTTTGATCAAAACAACCAATAATATAATCATTCTCTTTTAATAAAGGAGCTTCATTATTCGCAAGATAAGCTCTTCTTGAAGTTCTCTTAACATAACCATCATGTGTTATCAAAGTTACAACATCTTCTTTAGGTATCATAAGATCAGTATCAATTTTTATCTCTGCAACTTCATCACTTATTAAAGTTTTTCTTTCTTCGTTATATTCATCTCTTATCTTACGTAATTCTTTCTTTAATATATATTTCAAAGCTTCTTCATCCTCTAAAATCTTATTAAAAGTTTCAATCTGTAGTTTTAAATTATTAAGTTCTTCTTCAAGTAAAGTAACATCAGTATTAGTAAGTCTATATAATTGTAAAACAACTATAGCTTCTGCTTGTTCTTCACTAAATTCATATTCTTTTACTAAATTAGCCTTAGCATCAGCTTTATTTTTACTCTTTCTAATAGTCGCTATAACCTGATCAAGTATAGATATAGCCTTTATTAACCCCTCAACAATATGAAATCTTTTCTTTGCATGTTCCAAATCAAACTCTGTTCTTTTTATAACTACTTCTCTAAAATGAGCAATATAAGCATCAATTATCTCAATTATTGATAAAAGTTTAGGTCTACGATTAACTATAGCAACCATATTATAATTATAAGCAGATTGAAGTTCAGTATTCTTATATAAATAATTTAATATAAGATCAACATTAGCATCTTTCTTTACTTCTATAACTATTCTAAGTCCTTCTTTATCAGACTCATCTCTTACCTCAATTATTCCATCTATCTTTTTATCAATTCTAATCTCATCTATTTTCTTTACAATATTAGTCTTTAAAACCTCATAAGGAATTTCAGTTACTACTATCATATTTTTATTTTTTTCTTTAACAACTTCAAGCTTAGAACGAACTACAACTTTACCCTTACCAGTAGTTAAAGCTTTTCTTATATCATCTTTTCCTAAAGCAATACCCCCTGTAGGAAAATCAGGACCTTTTACAATATCCAAAATAGTATCAACATGACAATTAGGACTATCAATTCTTTTAATAGTAGCATCAATAACTTCACTCAAATTATGAGGAGGAATATTTGTTGCATATCCCGCACTAATACCAGTAGTACCATTAACTAAAAGATTAGGAAATTTAGCAGGTAAAACAGTTGGTTCTAAAACACTATCATCAAAGTTAGGTGCAAAAGAAACTGTATTTTTTTCTATATCCTTTAAAATCTCAGAAGAAATTTTAGAAAGTCTTGCTTCAGTATAACGATATGCAGCAGGACTATCTCCATCTATAGAACCATTATTACCATGCATATCAATAAGAGGCATTTTCATTTTCCAATCTTGAGATAAACGAACCATCGCATCATATATTGAAGTATCACCATGAGGATGAAAAGAACCTATAACATCTCCAACTGTTTTAGCACTTTTTCTATATGGCTTATCATAAGTATTATGTCCAATATGCATTGCATATAAAATTCTTCTTTGAACAGGTTTTAATCCATCTCTAACATCTGGTATTGCACGATCTTGAATAATATATTTAGAATATCTTGCAAATCTTTCACCCATTATCTCTTCCAAAGAATAATTACTTATTTTCTCTAAAATGTCCTTCATATCATTCACCTCTTTTTATTATACATTAATATACAAAATTTTTCTATTCAATTTACATAAATTTACACAACAAAAAAAGGATTAATTCTTATTAATAACAATCAATCCTTCTGATATCTCTTCTAAAGCTCTACCAATAGGTTTTTTATTCACATAATCTTCTTCTTTTTTTTGTAATAGTCCAGTTTCAGTTATTTCATGACTTCTATTAGCAGCAACATGAACTAACCTATACTTAGAATCTACCATTAATAAAAGCTTATCAATTGATGGAAATATCATTTGTATCACACTCCCTATATTAAGAATATAACAAACATGTAAATGACGCAACCCACTTAACAAAAATTGACAATATTTTACATCAGTTTAAATATTTATCAGAAATAACTAATAAATATATTGTAGCCAAAAATTCTTTCTGAAAAAATAAAGCCATATTAAATAATTCTTTATACATCTTTTCTTTATCTTTACAATTAATATATTTATTATACATATAACCAATTAACATCTTACCCTTTAACTTCTTATTAATATTTATATAATTTAAATTTCTAATATTAGAAACTAATAACTTATTATACGTATTAATATTATAAATTATACTCTTATCAATATCTAATATATCTCCTAAATATTCCAAAGATTCCAAAACAATACTAGATATACTCTTCTTCATATTTATATTATCAAAAATATCTCTATACCTAGTTATACTAAGAATATCTTTCTTAATCTTCTCATCTTCAATTAATAATATATCCTTAAGAAGTGATATATAACTAGTTTCAATACTTTTATAATTTTTAATTATATTACCTAACTTAAAAGTATATATATTACCATCTAAAGCCTTATAATACTTCATAGTATCATTATAACCTAAACTAATATTCTTAATCGCAGTATCTTTATCAAAATCCAAAGTAAATAAAGTCTTATCCAAACACTTAATAACATCAACCTTTATCTTCTTGTTATCATATTCTTTTCTAAAACCAACTGCATTTAAATCAACCGCTATTACTTCATCTGCTCCCATTTGAATAGCTAAATTAATAGGTAAATTATCATAATATCCACCATCTATTAAAACATCATTACCTATCTTCTTTTTCTCTATCGCTGGAAAACAAGAAGCCGAAGCTATTATATAATCTATTAACTTTCCACTAGGAATACTTTCTTTAGTAAGAAGTAATGGCTTTTTATTTTTATAAGAATACGTAACAAGTCCATAATTAATCCTAGAATTTCTAACCATTCTTTCATTAATTAACTTATTTAAATAATTAGAAGCATTATCAAAAGATAATCCCTTATTCTTAAATAAAAACTTAAATATACTTTTATAATTATCTATAGATTTATCTTTAACATCAAAACCAAATAAATCATAAGTAGAAACATCACACCACATCTTTTTTGCTAAATTATATTTTCCCTCACAAAAAAGAGCTCCATTAATACTTCCAATTGAAGTTCCACATATAATATTAATCTTAATACCCAATTTCTTTAAAGCTTTATAAACTCCTACTTGATACGATCCTTTAGCTCCTCCTCCAGATAAAACAAGTGCTCTTTTCATATCATCACCACATACATTATAACATGTATTATATTAAACACTATAATAAATTTATAATAATTCCTCATCTATTTTTTTAACTCTTTGATATCCAAAAGTATTAGGAACATTCCAACTATCAATATTAGTATCATTCTTATCAAAAAACATAGGATAACCATTATCTTGTTGCCATTCACTTAAATTTTTTAAACAATCATCTATTAAAATATTACCTTTAGCATTTACAACATCACTTTTCTTTGCCTTATAAGGAACTAAAATAATATTTTGTTTTATCCCATTTTCCCTTAAATATCTAACCTTTTCTATTCCTTCATTATCAACAGAATGAATCTTAGTTAAAATAATAAAATCATCAATACTAGAATTTTTTAATATATATAATGAGTCATTAATAACAGAAGAACTATTTAAAATATTTCTCCAATTAATATCTTGAAGATACTTAACTATATCCTCTTCTTTTAAATCATCATAATTAGGTAACTTTCTTAAACTACCAAATAGCAATTCTTCAGTATCTAAAATAACTCCATCAAAATCTACATATCTCATACAACCACCCTTAAACAATATTATACATATTAATAAATATAATTACAAACTATTCTCCATTCATAAATAAAAAAATGTATTTATATAAATACATTAATTATTAATACACGCATCAATAAGAGAAGTTACACTTATAAAATCATTATCACTAGCTTTTTCTATAAACTTTAAACTCCTAACCTCATAATCAATACTTCTAATATGTTCACATAAAACAGAACCATGAATATTTTTTGTATCCTCTAATAAATAATGAGTAGGAAAATACTTATCATTAGTAGTTATAGGACAAACAATAACCATCTTAGTATTTATATTAAAAATATTATTACTAATAACAATAGCAGGTCTAAAACCAGCTTGTTCATCTCCTTTTATAGGGTTAAAATCCAAAAAAACTATATCTCCTTGACTAGGAACATACTTTTTTACCATAATTCTTTACCTCTAGCACTATCCCAAGAAAAATCTTTAGCAAGATTATCCCCCTTATAATTTTTAAATCTTTCATCTAAAGAAATCTTATTATTTTTAGACAAACTAATAATCATTTTTTCATCATGAGTTTCTATTTTTAAAATATCATTTATCTTTATATTTAAAGATTTTAAAACACTACTAGGTATTCTAATTCCAGCAGAATTACCCCATTTTTGTAATCTTACTTCCATTAAATCATCTCCGAAAATAGTATATACAATGTTTATACTATTTGTCAATAAAAAAACATATTTATACAAAATGTATAAATATGCATAATTTTTAATAATTACAACATGATCCACATTGAACATTTTCACAAACATTTTCTTCACAACACAAATATTGTGGTTGATATGTATGTTTGTAAATATGATGATTAATTACTCTTGTTCTAATTGGACAAACATGTGGTACTATATGTTCAAAATTTCTATGAACAACTCTTTCTTGAACTGCTTCCATTATTGGATTTTGACTAACACCCATTTGAGTAGCAGCTTGATTTACATTAGTATTAGTAGATTGTGCTTGCATAAAATCAATATCTATATTACCTGAATTATTATCAATATCTATAAAACCATCTTGATTAGGCATATTAGCTATTGGTGTTTGTCTAAATACTCTTTTGTTAAACATTATAAATCCCCCTATCTACTTCTATAGTATGAGAGCTTTATATTTTTGTATAGGTTTTTATCTATTCTTTCTAATACTTTTTAAAAACTTCCTAATTCCATCTTTATTATTAGAATCAATTACCATATCTGAATGTTTTCTAACATATGAATAAGCATTAGCAACAACTAAACCATGATAAGCAGCCTTTATCATAGAAATATCATTATAACCATTTCCAATTGCATAAGTATCTTTATGATTAATATCTAAATACTCTTCTAAAAACTTTAAAGCATTGCCTTTAGTAGCATTCTCATTAGATACACTAATCCAAAAAGCAACTCTACCATCTTTTTCTTCATAAAAATCTGTTTCTTTTATATTAGATTTTTTAAGAAAATCCCGTGCAATATTTATTTTTTCTAAACTATCAATAAACATACAAGACTGTATATAATCACTATTTTCTATATCTTCAAACTTAGAAAACAAAACCTGATTCTTATTAATAGGTTTTTTATTTACATACTCTAAATTCTTTATAGCAATAGCAATTCTTATATCTTCTTTATTAGCAAACTCAATAAGTAATTTACAAATTTCTTTATCTAGATATACACCATATAAAACCTCTTTAGTTTCATAATTATATATTTCTGCCCCATGAGATGATACTACTATAGGGTAAAAGAAATTTCTTTTAGATACTAATATACTATGATATCTAGGTCTTCCAGTCGCTAAGATAACATAATTACCACATTTTCTATTCTTAAATATTTCTAATTTACTATAAAGACTTACATTACCATTATCTTTTCTTAAAGTACCATCACTATCTATTAAAACTAATTTTTTCATAAACATCACTACTCTACAGTTACAGATTTAGCTAAATTCTTAGGTTTATCTATATCTCTTCCTAATAACTTAGCACAATAATACCC
>CAKORS010000016.1 GCA_934101605.1 uncultured Bacilli bacterium | reverse complement strand
CTCCTGCATTTGCTGTAAATATAGCTGCTGGTTTATCTAATATGTCTAGAAAAAAATATATGATAAGTATGATGATAGGTAAAGTATTTATGGTTTATTTCTGGGGCTATATTGGTACAACATTAATTGAATGTTTAACACATCCAGAATATTTAATAAAAATAGTAATAATGCTTATACTGGCATTTGTAATAAGTAAAATAATAAATAAATATTTACATTTAGATTAGAGGTTTATATGGAGTATATTATAATTGGTTTATTAATTTTAGTAATAATTTTATTAATAGTAAATATAGTAAGTTCTAAGAAAAATAAAACTAGTGAACTTAATTTAGTCGGAGAACTTTCAAGTTTTAAAAATGATTTAACTAAAAATATGGGTGATTTTAAATATGATTTAACTCGTGAACTTATTAAAGATTTTTCTGAATTAAATGATAAAGTAGAAAATAAACTTAATCATATTAATGATAAAGTAAATGAAAAACTTGATGAAAACTTAGAAAAAACAAATAAAACATTTACATCTGTTCTAGAACGTCTTTCTAAAATAGATGAAGCCCAAAAGAAGATAGATGGTTTATCTAGTGATATTATTTCTTTACAAGGGATTTTAACTGATAAGAAATCTCGTGGTATTTTTGGAGAGGTTAATTTAAAGCATATACTTTCTTCTGTATTTGGAGAAGTTAATGATAAAATCTATAGACTCCAATATACTATGCCGAATGGCACTATAGCGGATTCAGTTTTGTTTGCTCCTGAACCTTTAGGTACTATTGCAATAGATTCTAAGTTTCCTTTGGAAAATTATAGAATGATGGTTGATAAAAAGATTCCTCAAGAATCTAGAGTAAGTTATGAAAAGGCATTTAAAAGTGATGTCAAAAAACATATAGATGCTATAAGTAGTAAATATATTATTAATGGTTTTACTAGTAATCAAGCTATTATGTTTGTTCCTGCTGAAGCTATTTTTGCTGAGATTAATGCTTATCATAATGATTTACTTGAATATGCATATAAAAGACGTGTATGGATTACTAGTCCTACAACTTTAATATCTACTTTAACTGTTATTCAGATGTTGCTTAAAAATATGGAAAGAGATAAGTATGCATCTATTATTCATGAAGAGTTAAATAAACTTGGAGTTGAGTTTTCTAGATATAAAGATAGATGGGATAAGTTATCTCGTAGTATTGATGCTGTATCTAGAGATGTTAATGATATACATATTACAACTGATAAAATTACAAAGAGGTTTGATTCTATTAATGGAGTAGAAATAGATAAGATAGAATATAAAGAGTGAAAGCTCTTTTTTTGTTAAATTAATGTAAAGCGTTTTACTTATTGTTGACATATTTTGTTGTAATTGTTATTTTATAATTGTTGAGGAAAAAATTAATTCTTTTGATTTTATAAGTTCTGAGAGTAAGGA
This sequence comes from uncultured Bacilli bacterium, assembly GCA_934101605.1. Lineage (GTDB taxonomy): Bacteria > Bacillota_I > Bacilli_A > RF39 > UBA660 > CAKORS01. Next base: position 15,985 of record CAKORS010000016.1, on the reverse strand, counting down.
AAAGACTCTTTTAAAAATAAATGATGTTAAAATGCTTACTTATTTAAATAGAAAGCTTTCAAATAATGAAGAGTTAACGTATGAAGAAAAAGATTTTATTTTTGAGATAGGAAGAGAAATAGAATATTTTGGATACGATAGTGATGAGAGAATAGAAAAAATAAGAAGAGAGGCAATAATAAATGATAAAAATACTATAATAAATAATGTTTTTCTATTGGGTTATGCAAGTGATGAAATAAAAAATGATTATGATGTTGTTGATGAGGCTGTAAAAAATGATTTTGAAGCTTTGGAGTATGCAAGTTTGGAGTTACAAAATAATTTTGATATGTCAAAGTATGATATGGATAAAACTAGTTATAGGGGTAGAAAATAATTGTTAATTAATAGTGTATATAACCTGTAAAATTTCTTTATTTTACAGGTTTTTTTTGTTATACTAAGTTATGGAGATGATAGTTATGGCACTTCAATATAATGATGATAGTATAAAAATTTTAGAAGGACTTGAAGCAGTTAGAAAAAGACCAGGTATGTATATAGGGTCTACTGATAAAAGAGGGCTTCATCATTTAGTTTGGGAAATTGTTGATAATGCTATAGATGAGGCTATAAATGGATTTGGTAATCATATTAAAGTTACTTTACATGAAGATAAAAGTATTTCTATTGAAGATCATGGAAGAGGGCTTCCTTGTGGAATGCATTCTAGCGGAAAGAGTACACCTGAAGTTATTTTTACTGTTTTACATGCTGGTGGTAAGTTTGAGACAAGTGGTTATAAAGTGTCAGGTGGTTTACATGGTGTTGGTGCAAGTGTTGTAAATGCTTTGTCAAAGTGGCTTGAAGTTACTATTAAAAGAGATGGTTATGAATACTATATAAAGTTTTGCGATGGGGGACATGTTTTAGTTCCTCTTAAAAAGATAGGACCTTGTAAGGGAACTGGAACAACAGTAAGATTTTTACCTGATGATGAGATATTTGCTACAACTAATTTTTCTTTTACTACTATAGTAGAACGTATGCAAGAATCAGCATTTTTAATAAGCGGTCTTACTATGGAAGTTATAGATTTGGAAGATAAAAGAGAAGAAAAATTTTGTTATGAAAATGGACTTAGTTCTTTTGTTGAAAATATTAATCAAAATAAAATACCATTACATAATGTTTATAATTATAGTGGTTCTAAAAATGGTATAGAAGTTGATGTTGCATTCCAATATACTGATACATATAATGAAAATATTATTTCATTTGTTAATAATGTTAAGACAGTTGATGGTGGAACTCATGAAGTTGGATTTAAAACAGCTTTGACTCGTGTGTTTAATGATTATGCTAAAAATAATGGGTTCTTTAAAGCTAAAGATAAATCTTTTGATGGTAGTGATGTAAGAGAAGGTATAACTGCTGTTATATCGGTTAAGATTCCTGAAAATTTACTTGAGTTTGAGGGACAGACAAAAGGTAAACTTGGAACCCCTATTGCAAGAACTGTTGTTGATTCTATATCTCAAGAAAAGTTAGCTATATTTTTAGAAGAAAATAAAAAAATAGCTACTACTATTATTGATAAGTCTTTAAAAAGTAAAATGGCAAGAGAAGCTGCAAGAAAAGCAAGGGAAGATATAAGAAAAGGTAAAAATAAAAATGCTAGAGATAAGCTTATTTCTTCTAAACTTACGCCAGCTTCATCTAAAGATAAGAATAAGAATGAATTATTTTTAGTAGAAGGTGATTCAGCAGGTGGTTCTGCAAAGCAAGGGAGAGATAGAAGATTCCAAGCTATTCTTCCGTTAAGAGGAAAGGTTTTAAATACTGAAAAGGCTAGTAGTAATGATATTTTAAAAAATGAAGAATTAAATACTATGATATATACAATAGGGGCTGGTAGTGGATCTGATTTTGACTCTAACGATATACAATATGATAAAGTTATAATAATGACCGATGCCGATGATGATGGAGCACATATTCAATGTTTACTTATAACTTTCTTTTATAGATTTATGAGACCATTAATAGAAAGTGGTAAACTTTATATAGCAATTCCACCTTTATATAAGATTACTTATAGTAACAAAGAAATAAAATATGCATATTCTAATGAAGAGTTAAAAGAAATGACTGAAGGTAAGAAATATGAGGTTCAAAGATACAAAGGACTTGGTGAAATGAATGCTGATCAGTTATGGGAAACTACTATGAATCCTGCTAGTAGAACGTTAATAAGAGTAACATTAGATGATGCATCTTTAGCAGAAAAACGTGTTAATGTTTTGATGGGTGATAAAGTAGAACCTAGAAAAGAATGGATTGAAGAAAATGTTGAATTTTCTTTAGAAGATAATTATAAAATATAGGAGGTATTTATATGTATAGGAAGTATATTAAAAGATTATTAGATATTATATTTTCTTTTATATTAATTCTTATATTATGGCCTCTTATGATAGTAGTAGGAATTATTACATTTTTATCTTTAGGATTTCCTCTTTTTAATTATAGAAGAGAAAGAGAAGGAAAAAACAAAAAAACTTATATAATGTATAAGTTTAGGACTAAATATAAAGATCAACAAGGTTGTACTGATCATGATAAATATAATAACGTTTCTAGAGTAATAGATAAGCTAAGACTTAATGAAATATTACAACTTTTTAATATTTTAAAAGGGGATATGTCTTTTGTTGGGCCTAGACCTTTTATTCCAGGAGATAAATTGCCTCCTGGAGATATAAGTCCTAAAAGATATATGGTAAGACCTGGTGTTACTGGATTATCTCAAATAAATGGAGGAAGATTTTTATCTCATAAAGAAAAACTTAAGTATGATGAGATATATTATGATAATTTAAGTTTTATGTTAGATTTAAAGATTATTTTAATGACACCAATTGCTATAATTAAGCAAAGTAAAAAGCCAATCAATGTTTGATTGGCTTTTAAATTACTATCTGTTGTAGAATTCAACGATTAATGCTTCATTAATTTCTTTATTCAATTCACTTCTTTCAGGAAGTCTTACGAATGTTCCAACTTTTTTAGCATCATCAAATGTAACGAATTCAACTCTTTTAAGAACTTTCGTTAAAGCTTCATTAGCAGCTTTATGATCTTTAGATTCTTCTTTAAGAGCTATAGTTGATCCTGGTTTAACTCTAAATGATGGAATATCAACTTTTTTACCATTAACAGTTATATGACCGTGATTTACAAGTTGTCTTGCAGCACGTCTTGTAGATGCAAAACCTAATCTGTAAACAACGTTATCAAGTCTTGATTCTAGTAATTTAAGAAGGTTTTCACCATGGATTCCTTCCATTTTACCAGCTTCAACAAATGTTTTATGGAATTGTCTTTCGTTTAATCCATACATAAATCTAACTTTTTGTTTTTCTTTTAATTGATCACTATAGTTAGATGGTTTTCTTTTGCGGTCTTGTCCGTGTTGACCTGGACCATAAGGACGACGAGCTAATTCTTTACCATTTTCAAGTAAAGAAATACCAGTTCTACGAGCTTGTTTATAACTTGAACCTGTGTATCTTGACATAATTTATCTCCTTTCTTTATATTTATTACAAATAACGTTTATTTCCTAATTTTATAGGGTGTTAATATTAGAGGTTTCATTGCACAGCCAAATTACTAACTCTTTCAAAAAACACTTTATAAAACCTTAAAATATGGCTGTTAAGTTGTAATCGTTTTTAATTATATATAAACAATTCAAAATTGTCAAGAAAAATGATATAATCTAGGAGGTGAAAGTCTTATGGAATATATTGAAAATGTAGTAGATGATAATATTTTTGGTAATGGAATTGTAAAAAATAATGGAATGGTTATTTTTGTTAAAGGTGCTATAAGTGGTGAAAAAATTAAATATAAAATAGTTAAAGAAGAAAAAAGATATTGCGTTGGTAGTTTAATAGATATTTTGAATGCTTCTTCTTATAGAGAGTTAGTATCTTGTCCTTATTATGAAAAATGTGGTGGTTGCACACTTTTGCATGTTAATAATTCTTATGAAGACAACATAAAATATAATTTTATAAAAAACATGTTTACAGATTATAAAGTAAATAATATTGTCAGTAATGATGATATGAATTATCGAAATAAAATTACTTTACATGTTAAGAATGGTAAACTTGGATTTTACAAGAATTTATCTAATGAACTTATAGAAATTGATAAATGTTTACTTGCTGATGTTAAAATTAATAAAGTAATAGAATATATTAAATTACTTGATTTAAGCAAAGTCAATTCTGTTATGATAAGATCTTCTTTCACAACGGGAGAAGTTATGATTAAATTTGATGGCTTTACCAATACCTCTACATTATATGATATTGCTGATAGTATTTATGTTAACGATTCATTGGTTTATGGTAAAAATTATATAACTGAGGTTATAAATGAAATTAAGTATAGTATTTATCCAGATTCATTTTTTCAAGTAAATACTAAGATGATGATAAAGTTATATGATATTGTTAAAAAATATGCTTTGACTGGTGATAAATTATTAGATTTATATTGTGGAACTGGAACTATTGGTATTTATTTAAAAGATAATTATAAGTATATATTAGGAATAGAAATAAATGAAGATTCTATAAGTAATGCTTTAATAAATAAAGAATTAAATAACATAGATAATATTGATTTTAAATGTATGGATTGTAAAGATATAGAGGAAGATTATTTTGATACTGTTATAGTTGATCCTCCAAGAAGTGGAATGAATAAAAATACTATTAACTTTTTAAATAAAATGAAATCTTCTAAAATAGTATATGTTTCATGTAATCCAGTAACTTTAAAAAGAGATTTAAATCTTTTAGATAAAAATTATATAGTTAAAGAAATTAGTGTTGTTAATATGTTTAGAAATACTTCTCATGTGGAGAGTGTGATTTTACTAAAAGGAATAGATTAGTTTTAGTTTATCTTGTTTTTAATTTGTTATTAATAAATCTTTTTTCTAATTCGGAGTTAATAAACATAAGATTATTTTCTCCTTTTTTTGGAATTATTGAATTTAGTTTTAATCCTTCTTTGGCTTGTAGTAGAGAATCAAACATTTCATGAATTAAAACTATGTCATCAACACAAAAAATATCATCAATATCAAAATCTTTTTTTAAATATTCTATATAACACATAGCACGTGATGTTTTAGCTTCTCTTATAACATCTATATTTGGATATTTTGGTATTATCAATACATTATCGTTATTAAAGTATTTTGAAATTTTTCTTTCGTATTCATCTGCAATGGTTTGATTTTCTGTGGATAATATTCCAAAAAGCAGATAATTACTACCATTTTGTTCTCTTAAAATTTCTAGTGTTTCTGCAAACTTTTTACAATCATGTTCTGTGAAATCACCATCAATAGTTCGTGAATATCATAAAAGAATAAAGTAATACTTTTTTTATTATTTTCATTTAAAACATTTTTATACATATTTTACTCTTCTAAAATTATATAATTATTGCGTAATGACATAGATGTTTTATTTGAATGCCCTACATTTTATAATATTTTATGGATTTGGTCGATAATTTTTTGTTTTTAATATTTATTTAATAATGAAAAATAATAATATTGGTGAAAGGAAGGAATTAAAATGAAAAGATTTATAAAAAATATTATTATGGTTATTATGATTATACTTTTTGGATTATTAACTTATTTTACTATGAATTATGCTAAAGATAATTTAAGTGTTAGTAATAATTTAGAAAGTAGTATGAATAATAATACAAATACACCTCCTGAAAAACCAAATGATAATGATTCTAATAATGGTAATTCAAATAATGATTCAATTCCTAGTATGCCTAATGATGGTAATATGAGGTCAATCAATAATAATACTGTTAGTCTTACTTGCGTATATTATGTATTATTTGGAGTTTATAGTTTAGTTATAGCCTTATTGTTAGTTTATCTTATTATGTCAGGCTTTAATAAGAAGAGTTTTAAGGAAACTTTTAATAATAAAGATAAAGTTATTATTTATATTTTGTCATTAATTATTTTTACAACTGGGTTTATTTATATTGATAAAGTTATTACTTATAATTGTTTTTTAAATAATTCTAGTAATGGTAATATGAATAATCAAGGATCTTCAGTTACTTATTCTGCTAGTAAAGAAATAACAAGTGATGAAGAAATTACAGATGGTGAATATTCATCAGATCAAGAAAATCAAAATGCAATTTTAGTAAGTGGAGATATAACTGCTAAATTATCTAATATAACTGTTAGTAAAACAGGTGATTCAGATGGTGGAGATGCTACAAGTTTTTATGGAAATAATTCTGCTATTTTAGCTAAGGATAAAGCTAATCTTACTTTATCAAATATAACTGTTGAAACCAATGCTACTGGTGCTAATGGAGTATTTAGTTATGGTGGCTCTGCTACTACTAATAACTCATCTAGTGATGGAACTGTAATAAATATTAGTGATTCTAAAATAACTACTAAAAAAGATAATTCTGGTGGAATTATGACTACTGGTGGTGGAATTATGAATGCTACTAATTTAATTATTAATACTGCTGGAGTTTCTAGTGCTGCTATTAGAACTGACAGAGGTGGTGGAGAAGTTACAGTTAATAAAGGAACTTATACTACTACTGGCGCTGGTTCTCCTACAATTTATTCAACTGCTAATGTTAAAGTTAGTAATGCAAAGTTGGTATCTAAAGCGAGCGAGGGAATTGTAATTGAAGGTAAAAACTCTGTTACAATTGATAATTGTAATTTGACTGATACAAATAATAAATTAAATGGACAATCCACTACTTATAAAAATATATTTTTATATCAATCAATGAGTGGAGATGCATCTTCTGGTAGTGCTACTTTTACTGCTTTAAATAGTACTATTAAAACTAATAAAGGTGATACTTTATATGTTACTAATACAGAAGCAGTTATTAATCTTACAAATAATAAAATAACTAATAAAGATTCATCAGGTAATTTTTTAAGAATTCAAAAAGATTCATGGGGAAATGAAGGAAGCAATGGTGGAGTAGTTACATTAAATATGAGTAATCAGGAAGCTATAGGTAATATAGTAGTTGATGAAATTTCAACATTAGATATTAATATGAAAAAAGCTTCTTATTATGAAGGTTCTATTAATTCTTCTAATGCTGCTAAATCTATAAAATTAGTATTAGATAAAAAATCTAAAATAAAACTTACTGGTGATAGTTATATTTCATCTTTAGAAGATGATGATTCTAGTTATAGTAATATAGATTTTAATGGATATAAGTTTTATGTTAATGGAACTAGTATAAATTAATATATTTTAAAAATAAAAGTCTTAGGCTTTTATTTTTTTTGTTGACATAATGTTTATTAAATAGTATTATTGTATTAGAAGAGTGATACATTGGAGTTGATGTTATGCAGTATAACTTTGATAATGAAAGGCCTATATATATTCAACTTGTTGAGATGTTAAAAATAGAAATAATATCTGGGAGAATTAAGTGTGGAGAAAAGCTTTCTTCGGTTAGAGATTTTGCTGGTTTACTTAAGGTTAATCCTAATACTATGCAAAAAGCTTTAATTGAACTTGAAAGAGAAGGGCTTATTTTTACTGAAAGAACAAATGGTAAGTATGTTACAAATAATGAAGATTTAATAAAAAAAGAAAAAAGTAAATTAGCTTATCAATTAACTAATAAGTATATAGAAGATATGTGTAATATAGGAATAGATAAGTTTAAGATAATTGATTATTTAAAAAATGAAAGGGATGATTAAGTTGGAACTTGTTGAATTTAAAGATGTTTCTAAAAAATTTGATGATAAAGTTGTCTTAGAAGATATTAATTTAAAGATTTCAAGAGGTAAAATAGTTGGTTTATTAGGTATGAATGGAATGGGAAAGACTACTCTTATTAAACTTATAAATGATTTACTTACTCCTACTAGTGGAGAGGTTTTAATTAATGGTGTTAAACCTTCTGAAGAAACAAAAAAGATAATATCTTATTTACCTGAAAGAACATATTTAGATAAAGATATGAAAGTTAGTGAGGTATTAAAATATTTTAGTGATTTTTATCAAGATTTTAATATGGATAAGGCTTTAAGATTGCTTAAGGATTTAAAGCTTGATGTTAATCAAAGACTTAATAAGATGTCTAAAGGAATGCAAGAAAAAGTTCAACTTATACTTGTTATGTCAAGAGATGCTGATCTTTATATTTTGGATGAACCTTTAGGAGGAGTTGATCCTGCTACTAGAGATTATATTCTTGATACAATTCTTTCTAATTTTAAAGAAGGGGCTACTGTTATTATTTCTACACATTTAATTTCTGATATTGAAAGAATACTTGATGAAGTAATTTTTATAAATCAAGGTAAGATTATTCTTAATTCTTCTGCTGATGATTTAAGAGTTAAGGAAGGAGCAAGTATAGATGAAGTATTTAGGAGGTTATTTAAATGTTAGGTAAGTTGTTAAAATATGATTTAAAATGGATTTATAAGTTAATAAGTGTATTTTATTTATTGGCTTTAGTTTTTTCTTTATTTAGTAGAATATTTAATAGTATAGATAATTCTTTATTATTTAATATAGTGGGTTCTATTTGCAATGGTTTTGCTATTGCTATGATGTTTAGTTGTCTTATTAATACATTAATGAGATCATGGGTAAGATTTGTAAGAAATGTTTATAAAGATGAATCTTATCTTACGCATACTTTACCGGTATCTAAAAAAGATATATTTTTATCTAAGGTAATATCTGCTGTTATTGCATCTTTTACTACTATTTTAGTGATATTAATATGTTTATTTATTTGTTATTATTCTAAAGTTAATTTGGATAGTTTAAAAAATATGCTTGATGTATTTGCTTTTACTTATGATACTACGGTAATTAAGTTTATTATTATTTTGTTTGTTGTTTTATTTTTAGAGCTTTTATTTATATTACTTATTGGTTATATAGGTATAATAATGGGACATAAGTCTAATGATAAAAAAATGTTAAAATCAATCGTTTATGGATTTTTATTTTATATATTATCTATGATAGGTATTATTTTAATAATTTTAGTTATTGGAATATTTAATAAAGATATAATGAATGTTATTAATACTACTAGTGTAATTAGCCTTAATAGTATAAAAACTTTAATATATTTATGTATTGGTATTTATACTTTATATAATATTATTTGTTATGTAGTTGGAAGTAAAGAGTTAGAGAGTGGAGTTAATATTGAATAAAAAAATAGTAATTACTGATTTAAAATAGTAATTACTATTTTTATTACTTCTTGTTTCATTTCATCGTAGTTTATTGAATTATGTTTATGATATACAACTTCATGACAGAAGTTTTCTACTATTCCTATTATTATATGAACTTTTTCTGATATATTTGTAGGATTAATATTATTGTTTTTTAATACTTCTACTATTTTTTTTGTTGTTTCTATTTCTCTTTCATGAAATATTTGGGCTATATCTTCATCTAGGTGAGAAAGTGCTATCATTTCTTCATGAGCTTTTTTTGTCATTGTGTGTTTTTTTATAAAAATGTTTAACATTTCTTTTAATAGATTACTTAAATTATTTATTTTAACTTCATTATTATTTAAGATATCTAATATTGGAAACATAATATTGTTTGAGTAAATTTTTATTCCTTCGATAAATATGTCTTTTTTATCATTGAAATATTGATAGATTATACCTGTTGATACTTCAGCATATTTTGCTATATCATTTGTATTTGTATTGTAATATCCTTTTTCACAAATTAATTTAAAACCTTGTTCTATTATTTTATTTCTTTTTTCTATTGATCTTTTTTGTGTTGGTATTCTAATTTCAGACATAGTATCACTTCCTATTTCTAATTATAATAGAAATTTATTTTTATTTCAATATGTGATAAAAATATCATATTTTTGTTGACTTGATATTAAAATATTTATATAATTATTGTGAAATGTGATAAAAATATCATATTTGAAAGGATGGATTATGGAAAAGTTAATAAGTTTAAAAAATGTTAAAAAAATATATAATGTTGGAGAGAAGAGTTTTAATGCTTTAGATGGTGTTGATCTAGATATTAATCAGGGAGAATTTGTAGTTATATTAGGACCTTCTGGAGCTGGTAAATCTACACTTCTTAATTTATTAGGAGGAATGGATAGATCAACTTCTGGTTCTATAATAGTAGGAGAAAAAGATATTACTAAATTAAATGAAAAGGATCTTACTAAATATAGGGCTTTAGATGTTGGATTTATATTTCAGTTTTATAATATTATGCCTACTTTAACTGTTTTAGAAAATGTAGAACTTGTTAAAGATGTTACTGTTACTGCTAAAGATGCTAAAGATGTATTAAAAGAAGTTGGACTTTTAAAGCATGCTGATAAATTTCCTGATGAATTATCTGGTGGTGAACAACAAAGGGTTTCTATTGCACGTGCTATTATGAAAAATCCTAAAGTGTTGTTATGCGATGAGCCAACAGGTGCTTTGGATTCTAAAACTGGTGTTGATGTATTAAAACTATTAAAATCACAATGTGATCAAGATACTACTGTTATTATCGTTACGCATAATTCATTAATCGCAGAAATAGCTGATAAAGTTATTCATATAAAGAATGGTAAAGTTGAAAAATTAGAAGAAAATAAACATCCAAAAAATATAGAAGAGGTTAATTGGTAGTATGTTAAGACGTAAAATGTTTCGTGATATAAAACAAAATTTATCACAGTTTATTACTATATTTTTAATGGTTTTAATAGGAGTTATGGTTTATACAGGTATTGAAGCATATATGGGTGGTATGCAAGATACTGCTGATAGATTTTATAAGGAAAATAATTTGTTTGATTTAGAAGTTATTGGAAATAATTTTACTTCTGATGATTTGAAAAAGATTAAAGATTTGCCAAATGTATCAGATGCTGAAAGAAAATTATCTGTTAATGCTACTACAGATAATGATAATGTGTTATTACTTAGTTTTATAGAATCTAATAATATTTCTAAGTTTTATTGTATATCTGGAGAGGGGTTTGACGCATCTTTAAGTGGTGTATGGTTAGATAATTTTTACGCTATTGAAAATGATATTAAAGTTGGAGATGTAATAACAATTAAATATGATTCTTTGGTTTTAAAAGAAAAGGTTATAGGCCTTATTAATGTTCCTGATCATTTATATGATAATAAAGATGAATCTGAGCTTTATCCTGATAGAAAAGACTTTGGATTTGCTTATCTTTCTATAAATGAAATACCAAGTGATTATATAAAAAAACAGGCTATGAAAAAGCTTAATATAGAAAATGAAGAATTATTTGATTTATATGTTCCTGATTTTAATTATAAAGATTATTTAGTATTTAATTATGTAATGGTTGATGTTAAAGATGAAAGCAAAAAAGCTAGTGTTAAAAATGATATAGAGGATAATGTTAAAAATGCTCTTGCTATAGTTGATAGAGAAGATATTTCTTCTTATTCTACTTATCAAGGTGAGGTTGATGAAGGAAAAACTTATGTTGGAGTATTTTCTGGATTATTTATATTTATTGCAATGTTATCTGTTATTACTACTATGACTAGAGTTGTAAATAATCAAAGAGTTCAAATAGGAACATTGAAAGCTTTAGGTTTTAGTAATTTTAAAATTTTATTACATTATATGGGTTATGGACTTTTTATTTCTTTACTTGGATGTATAGCTGGACTTATTTTAGGATATTTTTTAATAGGTAATATATTTATTTCTTTAGAAATGTCATTTTTTGAAGTTCCAAATGGACATCCTTTAATGAATCCTAAGAGTTATATTGTAGCTTTATTAGTTATTTTATGTATAGTTTTAATAACATATATAACTGGAAGAAGTATTTTAAAAGAGAATGCTGCGGAGACTTTAAGAAATAAGATTCCTAGTGTTAGAAGAAATAGTTTGAATTTTACTAATAGAAAAATATTTAAGAAATTAAGTTTTTCAAGTAAGTGGAATATAAGAGATATAATAAGGAATAAATTTAGAACTATTATGGGACTTGCTGGTATAGTTGGTTGTTCTATGTTAATTGTTTGTGCTCTTGGTATGTTTGATAGTATTAATCATTTTGTTAAATTACAGTTTGAAGATTTATATAATTTTGATTATAAATTGGTTTTAAAGGATGACATAAGTAAAAATACTTTAGAAGATTTGAAGGTAAAGTATGGTGATTATACTTCAGAAGTTTTAGGTATTGAAATTAAAAATGGTGATGTTAGAGAATCTAATAATATAGTGGTTACTGATGCTAAAGATAGACTTAGATTTATTAATGATCATGATAAGTTTATTAATGTTTCCTCTGATAAGGGTATTTATGTTACTTATAAACTTGCCTCTACAAATGGTTATAAAATCGGTGATAAAGTTACATGGCATATTTATGGTGATAGTAAGTATTATACTTCAGAGATAGTAGGATTTAATAAAGATCCTCAAAATCAAAATATTACTATGACTAGAGAATATTTAGAAAGTTTAGGAGTTAGTTATAAACCTGATTCTTTATATACTAATAAAAATATTTCTAAGGTTAAGGATATAGATGGGGTAGATATTATTCAAGATAAAGATAATTTAAAAAAATCTATGAATGGTATGTTATCTATGATGAAATCTATGATAAGTTTAATAATAGGTATAGCAATACTTCTTGGTGCAATTATTATTTATAATTTAGGAATACTTTCTTATTCTGAAAAACAATATCAGTTTGCTACTTTAAAGGTATTAGGATTTGATGATAAAAAGATTAAGAAAATATTTATTAAACAAAATAATTGGATAGCAATTTTATCAATTATTATTGGACTTCCTTTAGGATATTATTTAACAGATTGGTTATTTAAAACTGCTATTGCTGATAATTATGATTTTGGTGCATTTATTAAACCTACAACATATTTATTAGCGGGTATAGGAACTTTTATTGTTTCTTATTTGGTATCTAGATTACTTTCTAGAAAAATAAAAAATATTGATATGGTATCAAGTCTTAAAGGAAATGAATAAAAATATATGAGATATTAGGTTTTTCTAATATCTTTTATTTTATTATAAGAAAAATTTCTTAATTTTTAATTTTTGTTATATAATTATAGTGGTGGTTAAAATGTTTGATAATAAAAAAATATTTATATTTGGATTAGCTAGAAGTGGTTATGAGGTTGCTAAGTTATTAGCAAAACATAATAATACTATTTTAGTTGTTGATAGGGACGATTCAGATAAGGGTAAAATAAGTGAGTTAGAGAGTCTTGGTATTTCATTTATTAAAAGTGATAATCCTGAGGATTATTTAGATGATTCGTATGATTACGTGGTTAAGAATCCTGGTATTATAAAGACTCATCCTTGTGTATTAAAAGCTCATAGTCTTAATATTGATGTTATAAATGAGGTTGAGGTTGCTTATCATTTTATAAAGGATAAAGTAAAGATTATTGGTATTACTGGTTCTAATGGTAAGACTACTACTACTACGATGATTTATGATGTTATGAAGAAAGCATCATTACCTGTTTTTTTAGCGGGTAATATTGGTTATCCTTTATCATCTATTGTTGAACAAGTAAATGATGGTGATATAGTGGTAATGGAGGTTTCTGATCATCAACTTTTAGATGTTAAAGATTTTAAAACTGATATAAGTGTTATGACTAATTTATCTGTAGCTCATATTGATTTTCATGGTAGTTATTTAAATTATATTAATACAAAAAAGAAAATATTTAATCATCATACTTTAAATGATATTGCTATACTTAATTTTGATAATAAGGATGTATTAGATATAAGTAAAGATATAGATAGTAGAAAAATATATTTTTCTGGTAAAAGAGATACTGATTTATGTATAGTTGATGATTTTATTTGTTATAAGGATGAAAAAATTGTTAATATAAAGAATATTAAACTTCAAGGTTTACATAATTATGAAAATATTATGTGTATGATAGGTGTTGTTAAAGAGTTTAATGTTTCAAATGAGATAATATGTTCATATTTAAAAGATTTTGGTGGGGTTGAACATAGAAATGAATTTGTAAGGGAATTTAATGGAAGAAAGTTTTATAATGATTCCAAGGCTACTAATACAGAATCTACTATTACTGCGTTAAAGTCATTTTCTGATCCAGTTATTCTTTTATTAGGTGGATTAGAAAGAGGGCATTCATTTGATCCTTTAAATCCTTATTTAGAGAATGTATCACATATTTATGCTTTTGGTGAAACTAAGGAAAGAATAAAAAAATGGGCTCAAGAATTAAATATAGATTGTGATATATTTGATAATCTTAAGGGTGCTTTTGATAAGGCATATGAGGTATCAAAACCTGGAGATATAATTTTACTTTCTCCTTCGTGTGCTTCTTGGGATCAATATAAATGTATGGAAGAACGTGGAGAAGAGTTTAAAAAATTTGTTAATGATTTAAAATAAGACATAATTTTTAAGATATATTATTTATATTATATTTGGTGATATAGATGATAATATATCTTGATTATGTCTTTTTTATTAATTTTTTATTTGATTTTATATTACTTTTAGGAGTTAGTATTCTTTTAAAAAGAAACGTTAAAATATATAGATTAGTTTTAGGTAGTTTATTTGGAGGAATATCTGTTTTTGTTTTGTTTTTTAATATTCCATCATTTATATTTTTTCTTGTAAAGATGTTACTAGGAATAATTATGATTATTTTAACATTTAATTTTAAAGGGTTTAAATATTGTGGAGATAATTTTTTCTATCTTATAATTCTTAGTATTATTTTAGGAGGTTCTTTATATTTAATAAATGATAGTATTGGTTATTCTAATGTTGGTCTTGCTTTTTTTTCTAATGGAAAAAGACTTAATATAATACTTCTTTTGATTATAGGTTTTATACTTATGTTTTTTTATATTAAGAGTCAAAAAAATTTAAAGATAAATTATTCTACAAAATATGAAGTTAATTTATATTATGATGATAAGTGTTTAAAGCTTATAGGTTTTTTAGA
This sequence comes from uncultured Bacilli bacterium, assembly GCA_934101605.1. Lineage (GTDB taxonomy): Bacteria > Bacillota_I > Bacilli_A > RF39 > UBA660 > CAKORS01. Next base: position 852 of record CAKORS010000016.1, on the reverse strand, counting down.
TACTGGTAATCTTTTAAGGGATCCTTATTTTAATAAACCTATAGTGATAATAAATAATAATTATAAGTTAAGTGGAAAATGTATTTATGTTCCTATAAAAACTGTTGATAATGAAGGGATGATGACATGTTATTTTGTTGATAAGGTTGATATTTTAGGAGTAGGAAGTTTTTGCAATGTTTTGGTTGGAGTTTCTAATAGTTCTTTTTTACTTGATGGAGTAGATATTATTTTAAATAAATTTTTATTGGAGGATAAATGAAAAAGATAATTATATTTTTAAAGAAGTTATTTAGCAGTAAAGGAATTTATTTTGTTGGTGCTAGTGATATTCTTCCACCACCTTTAAGTAAGGAAGAGGAGGAAAGTTATGTAAAGAAATTTAAGGAGGGAGATATTGATGCAAGAAATAAGCTTATAGAACATAATTTAAGATTAGTTGTATTTTTGGCTAAGAAGTATGAGAATACTAATGTTGATTTAGAGGATTTAGTTAGTATAGGTTCTATAGGTCTTATTAAAGGTATTAATACTTTTTCAATGGATAAAAATATAAAATTAGCTACATATGCATCTCGTTGTATTGATAATGAAATATTGATGTTTTTAAGAAAGAATAAGAAAACGAAAGCAGATATTTCTATAGATGCTTCTTTATCTTTTGATGGGGATGGAAATGAACTTCATCTTGAAGATATTTTGGGAACAGAGGGGGATATTGTTACTAAACCTTTAGATGATGAGATAGATAAAGAAATGTTAAGATGTGAACTTAAGAAACTTAATAAAAGAGATAAAGAGATAATGGTTTTAAGATATGGGCTTGAGGGGCATGAGGAGATGACTCAAAAG
>CAKORS010000015.1 GCA_934101605.1 uncultured Bacilli bacterium | reverse complement strand
CTAGTAGGGGTAGGAACGCATAAACAACTATTAAAAACTTGTAAAGTCTACCAAGAAATAGCATATTCTCAAGTTTCCAGGAAGGAGTTAGAAAATGAGTAGAGAAAGAAATCATGGACCAAATGCTAATGAAAAACCAAAAGATCTAAAACAATCAGTAAAAAAATTAAACCATTACTTAAAAAGTTTTAGACCATTTATATTAATTGCATTATTACTAGCAGCATTAGGATCAATCTGTGCAATAATTGGTCCAAATAAAATATCTGATTTAACTAACAAAATATCTGAAGGACTTGTGATAAATACAGAAAACTTAGAAAAAATAACAAAAGATATTCAATCAAGCTTTAAAGAAGAAAAAATATCTTCAATAACAAAAGAAATATTAAATATTAATATAGACCAAGAAACAATTTTAAAAATATCACAAGATGAAAATATAAGTAATGAATCAAAAAAAGTATTTTTAGATTCTATAAAAAATATAAATGAAACAAACATTATAAAAATATTATCAACAACTGATGAAAAAATATTAAACTATATCTTACCTAGTAGCACTATTAATAATATAGAAATAACATCTTCTGATAAACAAAAATATCTAAAAGTATTAAATAATTCAAATACTAAACAAGAAGAATTAATAAAAGAAATACCAGATAATATACTTTTATTATTCTTTGATGAAACAACAATAGATAATATAAAAATAACACCACAAGATAAAGTGAAATTTATTAAAATAACTTCTAATTTAAATAATAAAAGTAAAACAACTAAACTTTATAGTAGTTTAGATAAAATGCCAAAAAGCATTAAAACTCTAGTAAAACCACATATGGATTTAAAGAAAATAAAAAATATATCTATATTTTTAGTAGCTTTATATCTAATAAGTGCATTATTCAACTTTATACAAAGTTTTATAATGGCTACTGTATCTAATAGCTTTGCAAAAGATTTAAGAAGTAAAATATCAGTAAAAATAAATAAATTACCATTAAAATTCTTTGATAAAAACTCAACTGGAGATATATTATCTAGAGTTACAAATGATGTAGATACAATAAATATGACTTTATATAACAGTTTAGGAACTTTAGTAGGTGCATTAACTTTATTTATAGGGTCAATTATCATGATGTTTGTAACAAACTATTTAATGGCAATAACAGCTATATTATCATCATTTATAGGATTTATATTTATGTTTATAATTCTAGGAAAAAGTCAAAAATATTTTACAGAAAGACAAGTAGAACTTGGAAAATTAAATGGACATATTGAAGAAATATATTCTAATCATAATGTAGTAAAAGCATATAATGGAGAAATAGATGCTAAAAATAAATTTGATAAATTAAATCATTCAGTATATGAATGTAATAGAAAAAGTCAATTTCTATCAGGACTTATGATGCCAATCATGAACTTTATTGGTAACTTTAGTTATGTATGTGTTTGTATAGTGGGAGCATTATTAGTTGTAAATAACAGCATAACTTTCGGTGTAATAGTTGCATTTATGATCTATATAAGACTATTTACTAATCCATTATCACAAATAGCTCAAGGATTAACACAACTTCAGACAACTGCAGCAGCATCAGAACGTGTTTTTGAATTCTTAGAAGAACAAGAAATGACTGATGAAAGTGATTTAACAAAAAAACTAGATATAAATAAAGTAAAAGGAAGAATAGAATTTGATCATGTAAAATTTGGTTATGATGAAGATAGAACTATAATAAAAGACTTTAATTGTAAAGTATCTTCAGGACAAAAAGTTGCTATAGTAGGACCTACTGGAGCAGGTAAAACAACCATGGTAAATCTTCTTATGAAATTCTATGAAATAAATGAAGGAGATATAAAAATAGATGGTGTATCAACAAAAGAATTAACAAGAGAAAACATACATGATTTATTTGTAATGGTATTGCAAGATACCTGGGTATTTAATGGAACCATAAGAGATAATGTAAAATATAATAAAGAAAACGTCTCAGATGAAGAAATATGGAAATCTCTAGATACTGTTGGTATGAAACACTTTGTAAAATCATTACCTGGAGGTCTTGATTATAACTTAACAGATCAAGAAAGTATCTCGGGAGGACAAAAACAACTATTAACCATAGCACGTGGTATGATATCAAACTCGCCATTCCTAATACTTGATGAAGCAACATCATCAGTTGATACAAGAACTGAAGAATTAGTTCAAAAAGCAATGGATAAATTAACACACAATAAGACTTCATTCATAATAGCACATAGATTATCAACAATAAAAAATGCTGATATCATATTAGTTATGAAAGATGGAAATATAATAGAGCAAGGAAACCATGAAGAACTAATGAAACAAAATGGATTTTATGAAGAACTTTATAATTCTCAATTTAAGAATTAAAAGTTCTTTTTTAATATTATAAAACAACATATTTCTTCATAAATAAACACTTTTTATGGTATAATTAAATAGGTGAAGCTTATGAAAGTAATAATAAGTGCTGGTGGAACAGGAGGACATATATATCCTGCTCTTGCAATTATTAATAAAATAAAAGAAAAAGATAAAACAGCTGAGATTCTATATATTGGAACAACAGAAAGAATGGAAAAAGATTTAATTCCTAATATGGGTATAAATTATGAGGGAATTAAAGCTAGAGGCTTATCAAAAAATCCTATAAAAGCATTAAAATCAATAAATATGATGTTAAAAAGCGTAAACAAATGTAAAGAAATAATGAAAAAATTTAAACCTGATATAGTAATAGGAGTAGGAGGTTATGTAACAGTTCCTGTAGTTTTAGCAGCTCATAAACTTGGAATAAAAGTTATCCTACATGAACAAAATTCAATACCAGGAAAAGCTAATAGATTTTTATCAAAATATGCTGAGGTTGTCTGCACTTCAATGGAATGTAGTAATAAATACTTTAAAAATGCTTTATATACAGGTAATCCAAGAGCAGAAGAAGTAACTAAAGTTGTAAAAGCAAAAAAGAGTGACTACGGATTATCAGTTCATAAAAAATTAGTTCTAATAACAACAGGTTCTTTAGGATCATCAACAGTTAACAATACAATAATAGAGATGCTATCTCAATTTAAAAATAAAAGCTATGAAGTATTACTAGTAACAGGTAATTCATCATATGAAAAATATAAAAAATTAAAAACACCAGAAAACGTTCATATTGCGCCATATATTGAAAATATGTTAGAATTGTTAAGGGCAACAGATTTAATTGTATCTCGTGCCGGAGCAACAACAATCGCAGAAATAACTGCATTAGGACTTCCTAGTATTTTAATACCATCTCCATACGTTGTTAATAATCATCAATATTTAAATGCTTTAGAACTTAAAGAAAATGAGGCTTGTATTTTAATAGAAGAAAAAGATTTAAATAAAGATATACTATTTAATAATATTGAAGATATAATGAATAATATAGAACTATATAAAAAACTATCTAAAAATTCAAAAAAAATGGGAACTCCTGATAGTGCTACAAAAATATATGAACAAATAAAAACTATACTAAATAAGTAGGTGAACAAAGTGCGTGATGTAATTAACTTTATAAAAAAAGAAAATATAGGTGAATATAAAGAGAATGTCTCTTTTAAAAAACTCACAACATATAAAACTGGAGGAAATGCTAAATTAGTAGTATTTCCCTTTAATGTCTTATATTTAATCGAATTATTAAAATATTTAAAGAAAAATAAAATAGATTATAAAGTATTAGGAAATGGTTCCAATACTTTAGCAAGCGATAATGACTATAGTGGTGTAATTATTAAACTGAATAACTTAAATAATGTTGAATTATCGGGTAATATATTGAAAGTAGAAGCAGGAGCCAATCTTATGGTTGTTGCAAATAATATTTCAAAACAAGGTTATAGTGGTTTAGAATTCGCATGTGGCATTCCCGGAACAATCGGTGGAGCAATATATATGAATGCAGGAGCTTATCTAAAATCAATGCAAGATATAGTAACAGAAATAACATGCTTAGATGAAAAATATAATATAAAAAAATTAAAAGTAAATGAACTAAAATTTGGTTATAGAACTTCTATATTAAAACATAAAAAATATATTGTCATTAGCGCTAAACTAAAACTAGAAAAAAAAGATAAAGATGAAATTATAAACTTGATAAATTCAAGAAAATTAAGAAGAATAGAATCACAACCATTAGACTATCCTTCAGCAGGTTCAGTATTTAGAAATCCTGAAGGAGAATATGCAGGTCATTTAATTGAAGAATGTAATCTAAAAGGATTAACATATAATGGTGCTGCAATAAGTGAAAAACATGCAAACTTTATAATAAATAAAGATGGAGCAACATCTGAAGCAATAAAATACTTAATGGATAAAGCACATGATGAAGTATTAAAAAAATATAATATTGATTTAATAAGAGAGCAAGAATTATTCAATTGGAAGTGAAAGAATGAGAAAGATAAAAAAGGGTAAGAAAAAGATAGTATTCTTAATATTTATATTATTAATTCTAATAGTCGCGGCACTAATATATTTACTTGCACAACTACCTATTAAAAATATCTATATTCAAGATAATAATATAGTAAGTGATCAAGAGATAATTGATCAAGCAAAACTAACTTCATACCCAAGCTTTCTTACAACAACTTCTTACTCTATAAAGAAAAGAGTAAAAGAATTAAACTTTGTAAAAGACGTTAAAATAAGAAAAAATCTTCTTTTAGGAATTCATATTTATATAACAGAATATAAACCATTATTTATAAATAATGAAACTAATAAAATTATATTTGAAAAAGGATTAGAAACAAATAATGATAACAAAGAAGCATTACCAGTTTTAACAACAAAAATAGAAGATGAAAATCAATACAAAAAACTAATTAAAAAATTTGCAAAAGTAAATGATTCAGTAAAAGAAAAAATATCAGAAATAATATATCAACCAACAGATTATGATAAAGATAGATACATGCTATTAATGAATGATAAAAACTATGTATGCATAACATTAACAAAAATAGAGAATATTAATAAATATGATGAGATGGTTACTAAATTTGAGGGAAAGAACGGAATACTTTACTTAGATTCTGGAAACTACTTTGAAATAAAATAATATTTACAAAATAAAAAAAATGTTGTATACTCTATAAGTAAATTAATTTTTACTTATATGCGCCCTTAGCTCAATTGGATAGAGCGTTTGGCTACGGACCAAAAGGTTAGGGGTTCGACTCCCTTAGGGCGCACCATAATAGATTGTTAAACTCTTGTATATCAAGGGTTTTATTTTTTGCTATAAAAATTACTCCGACTTTATATAAACTAGTAATATTTGTCCTTATCTAATTTTTCTTCATTTATATTTTCATCCATTAACCTTTTTTCTTTTAATATTTTTAAAATTAATCATATATAGATTATTTTAAAAAATTATTGAAGGAGATACATTTGAAGTTTTACAAGATACTTATGAATTTAGTAAAAATCCCAATTATGAAAAAGAAAAAAAGATTATAGACACTTAAAATATAGAATAAGTGTCTTTTTTATGAAGAAATAAATATTTAAAAATAATAAACTAAATGTTATACTTATATAGTAGGTGATAATTTTGAAGAAGTTTATAAAAATAATCACAAGTTTGTTTATAGTAATAACATCTTGTTTATATATATTAGATCAAAATGGCTATTTAAATAATACATCTTTTGCTCTTTCAAATAAAGATGAAGAAACTTTAAAGACATCAAAAATAAATAATGGTAATTTAAAAATATATTTTTTAGATGTAGGACAAGCAGATTCTATATTAATTAGAGAAAATAATAAAAATGTTTTAATAGATGCAGGAAATAACGAAGATGGACCTAAACTTGTAAATTACATTAAATCTCTTGGAATAGAAAGTTTTGATTATGTAATAGGAACTCATCCACATGAAGATCACATCGGAGGAATGGATGATATTATAAATAATTTTGAAATAAAAAAATTCTATATGCCTGATGCTATAACAACTACAAAAACTTTTGAAGATGTTTTAGATGCTCTAGAAGAGAATAATCTAAAGTTCAATACTCCTGAAGAAAAAGAGGTATTTAAACTCGATGATGCTTCATTTAAAGTTATATATGTAGGAGATGATAAAAAAGATTTAAATAATACCTCAATAGTATTAAAACTAACATATGGAAATACATCATATTTATTTACAGGGGATGCAACAAATAAAACAGAAAAACAAATCTTAAATGAAGACATAAAAGCAACAGTATTAAAGGTAGGACATCATGGTTCACAATACTCATCATCAAATGAATTCTTAGATAAAGTATCTCCATCATATGCGATTATATCAGCAGGTAAGAATAACATATATGGACATCCTAAAGATATAACTTTAAAAAAATTGAACAAAAGAAATATAAAAATATACAGAACAGATGAAATGGGCACTATTATTATTTCTAGTGACGGAAATAAAATAAGTATAGATGAAGAAAAAACAGATACGAATGGGTGATAATATGTATGCAGTAGATGAAATAATAGGAAATTATGCAAAACTAGAAGATTTAATAACAAAAGAAATAATAAATGTAGATATCAATATTTTACCTAAAAATATAAAAGAAAAAGATATAGTAAAAAAAGAAGCAGATATTTTTTTAATAGATGAAGAATGTAAAAAAGAAAGATTAAAAATAATAAATGAAAAATTTAAAAGACTTAAAAACAATTAGTATTTAAGTCTTTTTTCATCCTTTAAAGTAGAAATAATAAGTCCGACTCCAATCATCGAAGATAACAAACTAGATCCACCATAAGATATAAATGGAAGAGTAATACCTGTAATAGGTAAAAGACCTAGTGTCATTGCAATATTTTGTATTTGTTGATACATAAATATTCCTAAAAACCCCATTATAACCAATTTATGAACATCCTTACTATTACAAGCTATATTTATACACTTTAAATCAAAAACTACGATAGTAATAATAAGAATACAAGCTCCTAAAAATCCAAAACAAGAAACAAATGATGTAAAAATAAAATCTGTATGTCCCTCAGGATAATAAAGTAAAATACTAGATGATCCATGACCAAATATACCACTAGCACCAATAGAAATAATAGAATTTTCAAGTTGCATTCCAGAACTTTTAGACCAATCAAATAACCTATCTAATCTATAAAACATACTACTACCAAATATTTTTATAAATAAATCATCTTTATAATAGAAAATATATAAAAATATACCACCTACTAAAAATAATATAAACATAGCAAGTATAAACCATCTCATTCTAATATTTGATATAAAAAGCATCAATATACCAGCCACAAAATACATTATAACTCCACCAGTATCAGGTTCTAAAAATGTAAGTATAGAAGGTATTAAAATAATAATAAAAATCTTCAATATAAGTTTAAATTCATCCTTAAGGTCTTTAATCTTAGTATCACTAATAACCTTAGCACTAAGCAAAATAATACCAATTTTAGCAAATTCACTTGGTTGAAAACTACCTAAAAAAGGAATAGTAAACCAAGCTCTAGAACCATTAATATTACTACCAAATATTAATACTAAAATAAGCAGTATAATATTAAATATATAAATAAATAAACTATATTTTAATATCTTATCAATTCCTATTTTATATATAATTATAATAGATATAATTCCAAGCAAATAAAAAATAACTTGCTTTATAACTAATTCTTCTTTATTATCTAAAATAAAACCAGAAAAACTATATATAGAAACAATACTATATATAAAAAATAGTGATAAAATAATTCCTAATGTAATAATTGTTCTTTTATTATTTTTCATATTTTTATTATGTTACAAAATATCATTTTTATAATAAAATAAACATAAAATAGTAAAAAGAGGTGATAAAAATAAAAAATATAGAGATATTTAAACCTGAAATAACTCATGAATTCAAAAATAATGAAAATATTTTTTATTCAAAGGAAAGTAGAGAAATAAAACCATCACAAGAAAGAAAAGAAACTCCTGAAGCTACAATATCAAGATTAATTAAAAGTGGTAATTATATATTTAATATAAAAGTTTTAATTAAAACAGCAAGTAAAGAATATAATACTAAAATAGCAGGCAGAGTAGGAGACAAAATAATTACTATGGATGGAGATTCTATACCAATTTCCCAAATTATATCAATAAAAGAAATATAAAAAAAGCTTACGAATGTAAGCCTTTTTTAAATACAAGCTATATATGTATCATCTAAGCATCTTAAACAACCCATACAATTTAAATTAACAGTAAAGAAATTATCTGTAGCAACATAAGGTAAATCAGAAGTTGTATCAGTATTAGGAGCTAATACTCTACAAGTACAGCAGCAGCCATCAACAGCCTCACATCTAAATACTTGAGAAGTTCCATCTACACCATTTAAAGTATAAGGCATAGTCCAAGCGGTATTACTATTACAACTATAGAAACTAATAGGCCTTGTATTATAAGTAAGTGAAGAATTAGATCCTCCTAAATAAGGTCTACTACAAGATAAATCATTATCTAAACATTGATCTTTTTTCTGTAATTTTACAATAAGACACAAAGTATCTCTGAAGCAAGAACAATCATTTTCTCTATTACACATAATATCCTCCTTTCTAAATGCAATCTATAAATGTATCATTTAAACAAGTTAAAGCAGCAACGCATGATAAATTTATAGTGCAAAATGAGTTTGTAGCAACATATTCTAAATTAGATGCAGTATCAGGATTTGGTGCTAAAACCCTACAAGTGCAACAACAATCACAAACACTTTCAACTCTTAAAACACTTGAATTTGCAGTTATTGTTTCACCATTATAGCTAATTTCATATGGTAAAGTTATTAATTCATTATTTATATTATAAAAACTAACAGGTCTTGTATTGTAAACAAAAGCATTATTAGAATTTATAACTCCTAGAAACGGTCTATCACAACTATTAGGTATATCATCAATTTTTTCAGCTTTATTTTGTAATACATTAATTACTTCTAGTATGTTTGCAAGACAACATTCATTATTATTCATATATAATCCACCCCTTTTTTATTTCTAATATAAGATATTCTAAACCAATATAATTGGTGTGTTATTAATACCTATTAATACAATTGTATGAAAAAAATATTTTAATTTTCTAAAAAATTATGTATAATGAAATAGGTGATAATATGAAATTAGAATATATAATAATAGTAGTTATCTTAATAATAATATTACTTGCAATACTTAAAATGAATAAAAAAGACATTAAACTAGATATGAATAAACTAGTAGAGTATCTAGGAGGAAAAGAAAACATAATAAAAGCAGAAACAAATCTATCAAGATTTATAGTAACAGTAAGAGAACCTAAAAAAGTTGATAAAGACGCAATAGTAAATTTAGGAGCAAAAGGAATATTAGAAATAGATAACCAAATTAAAATAATTTTAGGACCTGATTCTAAAAACCTAAAGAAATATATCGACGAAATAAAATAAAAACATACAAAATTCGACAAAATATGACATTTATCATTTTATATAATGTATATGGGTGATAAAATGTCATTTTTTAATATAATATTCATAAATATAATAATTTTAACATTTCCAATAGCGGTAAGTTTAATTTTAGAAGCATACTTTTATAATTTTAATAAAGAACAGAAAAATATAATTTATGATATCGCATGTATTTCAAGTTCATACTTAATAATAAAATATAATTTTGTCTTTAATTATCCTTATATTATATTATTATCAAGTATACCTTTAATTGTCTGTTTCTACAATAAAAGATTAGTAGCTAGTATTATAATATGTATAATAAATATTACAATATATTATATTAAATTAGATATATCTTTACCACTTCTTATAACAGAACATATTACTTATTTATATATGTTTTATGTAGTATTAAATAAAAAAGATTTCCATCTAATATTAACAATATTTACTTTAATTAAAGGCATAATATTATTTATCTATTCATATAAACAAGAATTATTATCATTGAGAAATATAATAAAACTATCTTATATGTTAGTTATATTTATAGTTATAGGGGAATTATTATATGTTTTATTAAAAAAAGGAAAATCAGCAATTTCAATAAATACTGCTATTAACAATTTAGAAAAAGAAAAGAATCTTAAAACATCATTATTTAAAATAACACATGAAGTAAAAAATCCTTTAGCGGTATGTAATGGTTATTTATCAATGATGGATTATAGTGATATGAAAAAGGTAGAAAAATATAATAATATCATAAAAAAAGAAATAGAAAGAACATTAGATATTCTAGATAACTTTAGTAAATATACTAAAATAAATATAACAAAAGAACCAATGGATATAAGTTTATTAATAAAAGATATAGAAGAATCTCTAAATAATTTATTAATTTCTAAATCTATTACTTTTATTAATAAAACAGAAGAAAAAGAACTTTATATAAATGGTGATTATAACAGATTAAAACAAGTATTAATAAATATTTTAAAGAATAGTATTGAATCTATAGATGAAGATGGGAAAATAACAATAGAACTAAAAGAGACAAAGAACAAAATAAACATTATAATAACAGATAATGGGATAGGAATGGACAAAGAAACATTAGAAAAGTTAGGACAAATATTTAATACAACCAAAGAAAATGGAACAGGAATAGGAGTAGCATTATCAAAAGAAATAATAAAATTACATGATGGTAATATAAAATATGAATCAGAATTACATAAAGGAACAAAAGTATGTATAAATTTGCCTAAAATGTAAAGTTTACATAATGTAAACTGAAAAAATATATAACTTTAAAAAAATATATAGATTTATATAAACTTTATTGTTATAATTTATTTATGATAGAGGTGAATATATGAAGAAATACGTATTTTGTTTAAGCGCAATTGTCTTATCATTCTTTATAGGAATATTTTCTGTTAATGCAGCAGGATCTGGAAAATATTATGGAAACAATATAAAATTTCCAGATGAATACAAAGTAAACCAAGAAAATAAAATGGTAAGTCCAACAATATTTGATTACTACTTTTTAAAAATAGATAAAAATTCTGTAAGTTCTATAGAAAGCGCAATGGCTACATGTCAAGATAAGAACTATACAGAAGATGAAGCCTGTAAAAATGCAATTGATTCTTTAAAACAAAGTCAGTTGTATCCAAATACAGATAACTGGACTCCCGGAAATAACGGAGTATTTACAAAAGTTGGAATAACATCAGGATCATGGGTTGTATGGGCAAGATATACTGATGGAGCAAATACATATTATTCATATAAGGTGTATGATGTAACATTAGAACAAAATAATCAAAATACTAATCCAACTCCAAGTGATAATACTACTAATAATACAACACCAAATACTAGCAATAATACAACTACTACAACTACAACAAATTCAAATAATCCATCCACAGGAATATCAACAGCAATATATGTAGTAGTGCCAATTATATTAGCATTAGGTATTTATATAACAATAAAATCTAATAAATTTGAATAATTTATAACTATCTTCGGATAGTTATTTTTTTTGACAAAATTTTTAAAAAAGCTTTTATATACTATTGATGGTGAGACTTATGAAAAAAATATTACTTCCAATAACTCTTTCAATAGTATTAGGATTTATCGCAGGAAAATTTTATGTAAATTTATATTCTAATGATACAACTGAGGTATTTAAAGAAGGAGAAAAAACATATTTTATTGATCTAGGAGTTAAAGAAACTATTGATAAAAACAGTAATTTTTTATATCAAAGTGAAAGTGATGGGTATCATCTATATGTAGGAATAACAAAAAATGAAGAAATAGCACTAAAAATCAAGGACTATTACAGTAAAAATGAAAATAATGTAAATGTAGTAGAAAAATATATAACAAATGATACATTCAACAGCTTATTAGATGAATACGAAAAAGTTCTATCAATAGCAAATGATGAAGATATTATTAAAATAGAAAAAATAATAATATCAAACTACAAGGAGATGATACAAACGACATGATTTTAATAAAAGATATTCCAACATCTGAAAGACCAAGAGAAAGATTAATGAAATATGGATTAGAAAACTTATCAAATACAGAACTTATATCAATAATATTAAAAACAGGGACTAAGGGTGAAAATGTAACAAACTTAGCATCAAAAGTATTAAAGCAATCAAAAGGAATAGAAAACTTAAAAAACATAAGTAAAGAAAAACTATTTAGTATCAAAGGAATTGGGGAAGCAAAAGCTTGTGAGTTATTAGCGGCAATAGAACTAGGTAAAAGAATATACATAGATAAACAAAATAATAAGAAAATAAAATATAATAATTCAAAACTAATATATGAAGATAATAAACATTTATTTTTTGAAAAACAACAAGAACATTTCTATTGTCTATATCTAAACTCTAAAAAAGAATTGATAGAAAGGAAATTATTATTTATGGGAACACTAAATAAATCAATAGTTCATCCAAGAGAAATATTTAAAGAAGCATATCTTTTATCAGCATCATCTATAGTATGTATGCATAATCATCCATCTGGAGATGTTACACCATCAAAAGAAGATATATTATTAACAGAATCATTAATGGAAATAGGAGCTTTACAACAAATACCTGTAATAGATCATTTAATATTTGGAGATAATACCTATTATAGTTTTTATGAAAACAACATAAGGAGTAGATAATATGCAAAAGAAGAAAAAAGAATATAAGTTTTATAAATTACTATTTATCTATATATTAGTATTAAGTTTTGTTTTAATAATGAATTTCATAAATATTTCTAATAATAGTTTCTATCAATGTATAAAAGATTTCAGTATAAAAACATATTATGAATTAACAAAACCAATAAAAATAGGAATAGAATATATAAATAGCTTAACTAATATAAAACATATAATAAATGAAAATGAAAGATTAAAAATAGAAGTTTCATATCTTTCTCCACTTAAAATAACAAATGAAAAATTAAATAAAGAAGTAGAAAATTTAAAGAAAACATTAAATATTAAAACCAAATATAAAGACTATGAATTAATAACAGCAGAAGTAATACTAAGAAATAATGATTATTGGTATGATACATTAACCATAAATAAGGGTAAAAAAGTAGGAATTCAAGTAAATGATACTGTTCTAAACGAAGATGGATTAGTAGGAAGAGTTATTAGTGTTTCTAAAAATACAGGTGTAGTAGCACTAATCACAGGAATAAAAGAAAATAATAAAACATCAATAAAAATAAAAGGTGAAGATAAAGAATACAATACAGTAATAAATAGTTATGAAGATGGATTTTTAGTAGCAACAGGTATTACTAACTATGATAAAGTATCCATAGGAAACAAAGTATACACATCAGGCCTAGGAAACTTCTTAAATGATATAGAAGTAGGAACAATAAAAAATATTGAAAATGATAGATATGAAACAGGTAAAATAATAAAAATAAAACCATCAGTAGATTTTTCTAATCTAAAATATGTAAGTATTATAAGGAGCAAGTAATATGATAATTTTATATTTAATAACTACATTTATAATATCAAGTATATTTAATATATCAAAAATACCATATCTATATTCAAATCTTTTTATAATATCAATACCATTATTATATCTATTATCCAAAAATAAAAAAACATATATGATCTTAATCATAATATTAACCATATTATATGATTTAATATTCTCTAAAATATTTGGAGCTTTTTTCATGATATGTCTACTATTTATATTTATAACTATTTATTTTTATAATAAAAATAAACCAACCATAACAAATTTTATTATATTAGAAATCTTATTTATAACCCTCTATCATTTAATAACATTTATAATATATAAAGTATCTCTTAACATAAATTTATCATCAAATAGTATAATCTATATAACAAATTATTATTTATTAAATATTATTTATGCTTTAATATGGTATTTCCTATATAAAAAAAAGTCGAAAAAATTAGATAATAAAAAAATCTAATTTTTTTATATCTTCATATACTTTTATTGGTGATAACAATGGAATATAAATCAGTAGAAAAATATTTAAAAAAACATAATAATAAAAATAGAAAAAAGACTTTAAAAAAACTTGCTATAAAAATAATGATATGTATTTGTTTATTTTTATCAGGACTAATAATATTAAAATACGATAAAAAACATGATAACAAAATTAATAATTATTTATCAAGTCATAATATAAATATGGCAACACTAAATAAACTATATGATAAATATCTAGGAGATATATTGCCTTTCCAAAAAAATACAAAGAAAAACGTATCCAAAGTATTCAATGAGACCATTAGGTATAAAAATAGTTCAATATATAAAGATGGAGTAAAACTAAGTGTTGATACATCATACTTAACTCCTGTTATAGAAAGTGGAGTAGTAGTATTTAAAGGAAATAAAGAAAACTATGGAAATACAGTAATAATAGAACAAGTGGATGGAGTTACAACTTGGTATGGTAACTTAAATAATATAAGTGTAGATGTATATGACTATGTAACAAAAGGAGAATTTTTAGGAGAAGCAAGTGATGACTTTATATATTTAGTATTCGAAAAAAAAGGAAAGTATTTAAACTATAAAGACTATCTTAAATAAAATACACATTAATGATTTTACCTATATATTAGCATTTTTAGTATCTATAACAGGAATGTATAAAGAATTTATAATAATATTTTCTATAATAATAATACATGAATTAGGACATTTACTTATATCCAAAATATATAACTGGAATTTAGATAAAATAGAAATATATCCATTCGGAGGATGTATTAAATTTAATGAAAAAATCAATAGACCATTAATCGAAGAAATATTTATATTAATCGGAGGTCCACTAACCCAAATAATTCTATTTTTGATAATAACATTTATATATAAAAATGGATTTATATCATATAGAAATTATTTATTATTCAAAAGTTATCATAAAACACTTTTAATATTTAATCTACTTCCTATATATCCTTTAGATGGAGGAAAAATATTAAATTGTATTTTAAACTATTTTATTCCATTTAAAAAAAGTAATAAATTAGAAATAATAATATCATTTATAATTATTGTATTTATAATAATGATTTATAAAGATATAAACTATATAACAATGATGATACTTCTAATAATAGAATTAATAATATATAGAAAACAACAAGATTTCTTATTAAATAGATTATTATTAGAAAGATACTTATTTAACTATAATTTTAAAAATAAAAAAATAATAAAAAACCCTAATGATTTCTATAAAGAAAAAACACATCTTATAAGAATAAATAAAAAATATATAGAAGAAAAAGATTATTTAAAAATAAAATATGGAGGATAAATGAAAAAATATATAATTTTAATAATAGTATTTTTTATAGGAAGTTTTATTTTATTAACACTAAAAGAAGAAAAAACTAATAAAAAAATAGAAACAAAAACGGAAGAAGCAGAAGAAGTAAAAGCTATATTTATATCATATATTGATTATCAAGTATTAAAAGATAAAGATGAAACATTAGGTAAATCAATTATAGATGAAATGATAAATAATGTAGCAACATCTAATTTTAATACTATTATTTTACAAGTAAGACCTTTTGCAGATGCTATATATAATTCAAAATATTTTCCACCATCAAAAGTAATAATGGATTCTGCACTACCATTTGATATATTAAAATATTTTATAGAAAAAACACATAAAAAAAATATAAAAATATATGCATGGTTAAATCCTTATAGAATAAGTTTAGATAAAGAATTTAAAATAGACGAAAAAACTTATTACTATAAATGGTTAAATACTAATAAAATTAGTATTAGTGATGATGGTATATACTTTAATCCAGCATCAGATGAAGTATCAAAACTTATATTAGATGGAGTAGAAGAATTAACATATAATTATGATATAGATGGAATAATATATGATGATTACTTTTATCCTAATAAGGAAATAGACTTAACCTCCTTTAAAGAATATCAAAAAAGTGGAGGAACATCATCTATAGAAGATTATAGAAAAAATATTATTACAACTTTAATAAAAGACACCTATAACAAAATAAAAAGCATAAAAGAATATGTATTATTTGGTATATCTCCAAGTGGAAATATAGAAAATAATCTAAACGAAGAATACCTAGATATAGAAAAATTATTAAGTAAAGAAGATACAATGGATTTTATAATGCCTCAATTATACTATGGATTAAAAAATGAACATAAGCCATTTATTGATACTTTAAAAGCATGGGATTTATTAGATAAAAATAAAATAAAAATAATTCCAACTTTAGCTTTATATAAGGTTGGTCAAGAAGATAAATATGCAGGAAGTGGTATAAATGAATGGGTTGAAGAAAAAAATATTATATTAAAAGAAGCAATACTATCTAAGACAATAGAAAACTATGGTGGTTATGCAATATATAGATATAATAATATGTATGAACAAACTGAAAACAATTTATTAAAAGAAGAAAGAAATAGTCTAAACAAACTACTTTCTTCAAATTAAAAATTATTTACTTATTATAATTAATTTGTTATACTTTAAGTATAAAAGTAGATAGGAGTATATATATGAAGAAGTTATCTTATTTAATAACAACTTTTGTATTTGCAACCTTAGGAACTATAGGAGTTAATGCTGCAAGCATTAGCAATGTTAAACTAAATTGTCCGTCAAACATAGGAACAGGTGAGAGAACTACATGTTCAGTAGTTGGAGATGTTGACGAAGATATGACAATAAGTAAAGTTGAATTATCAGGAGATATTACAGCATCAGGTCAAGGAAAAACAGTAGAACAAGGAACTAATAAAAATCTAGGTTCAGTTACATTTACAACACCAAGTAATGAAGGCGCAGCAACAGGAGATATCACAGTAACATCAGATACAGCAACTGGATCAGGTAGTTATTCGGTTAATATAAAATCAAGTGATACTAGCTTATCAAGTATAAAAGTTGATGGAACAGTTGTATCAAATGGTAAAATAACAGTAGAAAAACAATCAGTAAACATATCTGCAACAGCAAAAAAAGGACAAATAACAAGTGGAACAGGAACAACTAATTTAAGTTGTGGAAGCAATACAATATCAATAAAAGTTACAGCACCATCTGGAAAAACAGGAACAAATACGATCACAGTAACAAGAAAATGTGATACTGATAAAACATTAAAAAATATCACATTATCAACAGGAACACTATCCCCAGCTTTTAGTAAAAATACTAAAAACTATAAAGTTGAAGTAGACTCAAAAGTAGAAAAAATTACAATAAATGCAACAAAAAATAATGATAAACAAACTATAACAGGAACAGGAGAAAAAAAGCTTGCATATGGTGATAATAAAATAGAAATAGTAGTTAAAAGTGAAGAAGGAGAAACTACAACATATGTAATTACAGTAACAAGAAAAGATGATAGAAATACTGAAGCAACACTAAAATCAATAAAACTAAGCGATGGTAAAATAAAATTTAAAAAAACAACATATGATTATACAACAAAGGTATTATATGAAGTTACAAAAATAGATGTAAAAGCTGTTGCAACAGATAAAAATGCTAAAGTAGAAATAACAGGAAATGATAATCTAAAAGTAGGAGAAAATATAATTACCATAAAGGTAACAAGTGAAAACGAAAAAGAAACACAAGAATATAGAATAAAAGTTACAAGGTTAAAAGAAGGAGAAGTTTTAGGGGACAATGCCTATATAAAAAGTTTAAAAATAAAAGGATATAGCATTGATTTTGATAAGGAAACTTTAAAATATACAATTCAAATAAAGAAAGAAAAAAGTTTAAAATTTACAGTTGTAATGGATGAAGAAGGTGCAACTTATAAAATTTTAAATAATCATAGCTTAAAAAATGGTAGTGTAATAAAAATAACAACAAGAAGTAAAGATGACAGTGAATCACTAAGCTATTTAATAACAATAGAAAAAAATAATAAAACTATACTTATAGCTATTATTATAATATCAGCAATAATTGCTGGAGGTTTAATTGCATTCTTTATTATCATGAATAAACGTAAGAAAAATAAAATAAAAGAAGAAATAAAAAATGATAATGACCTAGATCAAACAATTACTTTTAAAAATGATATAAAAGAAGATACTATTCCAGCCAATGAAGATATAATATTAAAAGCAAATAGTATTAAAAAAACAAGCGAAGAACTAAAGAAAAAAGAAAATGATATAGATATTTACAGTACTATATTAAATGAAGATTTAAATACAAATAGTGATGATATTTATAATACAATTTTAAATGATAATATAACTAAAAAAACTCAAGATGTAGATATCTATAGCACTATATTAAATGAAGATTTAAATGTTTCATCAAATGATGATATTTATAATACTATTCTAAATATGGATGAACCAGTAAAAAAAACAAGTAGAGTAGAAAAAAGATTTGAAGAAAATAAGTATGAAGAAAAAGAAATAGCAACAAAAGTGTGTTCAATATGTGGACATAAAATACCAGCATCTACTAAGATTTGTCCTTATTGCAGAAGACATTTTTAAAATAAGAATAAGAAAATAAAAATTTTTCTTGTTCTTTCCGCTCTTTTGTATTATAATGTATTTGTTCCATTTCTTGGATATATGAAAAACCTTATATATCTCAGATATGGAGAATTCTAATAGGAGGTAAATTTATGGCTTTAACAAAAGACAAAAAACAAGAAATCATCAAAGCATATAGAAGAGATGAAAAAGATACAGGTTCTGCAGAAGTTCAAGTAGCAATTTTAACAGAAGAAATTAAAACTTTAACTGAACATTTAAAAGAGCATAAACATGATTTTCATTCAAGACGTGGTTTACTTAAAAAAGTAGGTCAAAGAAGAAATATGCTTGAATTCTTAAAAAGAACTGATGTTCAAAGATATAGAGATCTTGTTAAAAAATTAGGTTTAAGAAAATAGTGGGCACTTATTTTTAGTGTCTTTTATTTTTAAGTTTTAATAGAAAAAGGAGTTATATATGGAGAAAAAAATATTCGAAAAAGATTTTCGTGGTAGAAAACTAATTGTAGAAATAGGAGAACTTGCAAAACAAGCAAGTGGAGCAGTATTAGTAAGATATGGTGATACAGTTGTTTTATCAACTGTAGTAGTTTCTAAAACTGCCAATGTATTATCAGACTTTTTTCCACTTATGGTTTTATATCAGGAAAAACTATATTCAGTAGGAAAAATACCAGGAGGCTTTGTAAAAAGAGAAGGAAGACCAACAGAAGCAGCAACTCTTGCAGCTCGTATGATTGATAGACCAATGCGACCAATGTTTCCTGAAAACTTTAGAAATGAAGTTCAAGTAGTAAATACAATTTTATCAGTAGATCCAGACAACTCACCAGAAATGGCTGCAATGTTCGGATCATCTCTTGCAACATCAATATCAAAAATCCCATTTGATGGACCAATCGCTGGAGTTAAAGTTGGAAGAGTAGATGGTAACTTTGTAATAAATCCAACAACTATAGAAACAGAAAAAACAGATATTGAGCTTACAGTAGCAGGAACATATGATGCTATAAACATGGTAGAAGCAGGAGCAAAAGAAGCAAGTGAAGATGATATGCTTGAAGCTTTAATGTTTGGACATGAAGCAATAAAAGAATTATGTGCATTCCAAAAAGAAATCATAGAAGAAGTTGGGCAACCTAAAATGGAATACGAAGTTCTTGAAATAGAAGATAGTCTAAG
>CAKORS010000014.1 GCA_934101605.1 uncultured Bacilli bacterium | reverse complement strand
CCTAAGACTTTTTCATGATTTTTTAATGTTAGTCTAAATCCATAATCTTTTTCTTCTATTTTTATAATTGTGAATTGTTTATTTTTAAAATCTTTATAATTTGTTTTATATGTTAAGAATACTGTTGTTATTAAAAAATAAATTATTGCTATAAAAAGAATTATGTAATAAATATAATTACGTAGTAATAAGATCCTTAATTTGAGCATATAAAGATTCTCCTATACCATCTACGTTTTTTATATCTTCAATCGTCTTATATTTTCCATTTTCTTCTCTATAACTTATAATACTTTTTGCTTTTGATTCTCCTATACCTGGAAGAGTCATTAATTCTTCTTTTGTTGCATTATTTATTGATATTAAGTTTGATGTTTTAATATTAGTATCTATTTCTATACAACTATCATTTTTTAGTGTTCCATTATTACAGGAGTCTACCTGTAATTTTTCTTCTTCTTTTATTTTAGAAAAATTTTCAACTTCTTCATTTGTATAAATTATTATTGTCATTTCATCTTTTACTTTTAAACTTAAATTATTTATTGACGTATTTGCATTTTCTTTTATGCCACCTGCTAATTCTATAACATCCTTTATTCTTTTTCCTTCTAAAACTTCATATGTTCCTGGATTTATAACGGCACCTTTTATATCAACAAAAAATGTTTTTACTTCCTCTTTTTCTTCATCTTCTATTTCTATGGTTTCTTTAACCTCTTTTTCTTTTTTAGGGTTTATATTGGTATACACTAAAAACGCTATTATTAGTATTATTAATAAATATGATATCAAAACTAATTTGTTTTTCTTTAAAAATTCTACTATTCCATCTATTTCTTCCATAATAAAAATAACCTCCATAAAGATTATTTTTATTTTTTTATAAAACTCCTAACTTTTTGTTTCAAAATTAATTCTTTGGACCATTGACAATGCTATTATAATAGATAAAGCAAAACTACCACCATAACTCATAAAAGGAAGTGGAATTCCTGTTAATGGTATTATTCCTAATACTCCTGATAAATTAATTGCCATATGTAGGAATAAGTATATAGCTGTTCCATAACAAATCATTGAATGGGAATTTTTTTTACATCTTTTACCTACTTTTATTATTTCTACTAGTGTTAAGAAATATAGACCTATTAATACTATACCTCCTACTGCTCCTAATTCTTCTACTACAATAGCAAAGATATAATCTGTATGAGATTCTGATAAGTATAAATATTTTTGAGTACTATTTCCTAATCCTTTTCCAAATATTCCTCCACCATTTATTGCAATATAACTGTTACATAACTGGTTGCCTTCATTTAAATAGTTTTCTATTTTACAAGGATTAATATTAGATTTTAAACGTGTTAATTTAGATTTTGGTAAAGCACCACTTGAAATTATTAAGATTAATGCCACTACTGCTATTACTCCTAAAGATGCTACTGATGCTTTTATTCTTTTTGACGCTGTAGAAAAAAAGAATAATCCAAATGCTAATGTTATAAATATAAATGCTGTTCCATAGTCATTTTGTAAAATTATAAGTGCAAAGATAATTATTGAAAGAATTAGTGGATAATACATTTTATTTCCATCTTCATATTTTTCATACTTTTCATAAAACATTGCCATAAAAGGAATTATTGCAACTTTAATAAATTCACTTGGTTGAAAAGTAAATCCTAAAATTGTAATCCAGTTTTTAGATCCGTTTGTAGCAGTTCCATACATTACTAAGAATGCTATCATACCAGTTAATAGAATACAGGCAGTGGATGCTAATTTATAATATTTTTTTGTATTAATTTTCATTAATATAGTAAATAAAATAATTCCTACAATTAAGACTATACCCTGTCTTAAAAAAAATCTTCCTGAACTAACATCATACACATAAAATGCTGTAACATTTGATGCTGAATAAATCATTACTAATCCATAGGAAAAAAGAATAATTGTTAATAATAATAGTTGTTTATCAATTTTCTTTATTTTATTTCTCATCTATATCTTTCCTTTATTATATAATAACATAATTTTTTTATTTTTTTAAAATATTATAAAAAAAATGGGATTTTATACTGTCAAATATTAATTATTATAATAAACTATTAGTAGATAAAAGGAGGGTGTTTTATGTATTATTATGGTAATTCTTACGGTTACGGAAATACAGGAAGCTGCTGCGGAATGCCTGCTAATGCAGGATATTATGGCGGAACTGGATCAGGATATGCAATCATTTTAGTATTATTTATTTTACTTATCATTATTTTAGGCGCAAGAAATTGGAACTAAGTAAGCATTATAAAAGAAATAGGAAACTATTTCTTTTTTTGTTAACAACATTTATTTCCTTGAGGACCTTGATTATTACCCCAGAAAAGATAGAAAATGATAAATATTACAATGATAATCCATAACCAACTGTAACCATAACCGTAGCCGTATCCATACATAATATAACACCACCTTTCATTATATTTTATTAATTTAAATGTTTATAAAATATAACACTCACCTATTAAACTTAATAATTATTTTACTTACCCTTTATTTTTTTTTGGTTTTGTGGTAAAATACATATAGTTTTTGGGGTGATGTTATGCTTACAAGTAAAGATATATTAGATGAAAAGGATAAAAGATTAAGAAAAATATCTCAAAAAGTCTCTTTTCCTTTATCAGAAGAAGATAAAAAAAATATAGATTTAATGCTTGAATATTTAACTAACAGTCAGATTGATAAACTTGCAAAAAAATATGATTTAAGACCAGGAATGGGTCTTTCTGCTGTGCAACTTGGGGTATTAAAAAGATATTTTGTTGTAGTTCATGAACAAGATATAAAAGAAACTTTTAAGAATTATGTTATTATTAATCCTAAAATAGTTTCTACATCAGAAGAGATGATTTATGTAGATGAAGGCGAAGGATGTTTATCTGTTAATAGAGAATGTGAAGGTATTGTTCCAAGACATGCAAGAATTACTATTGAAGGATTTGATATTAATGGTCAACCTATTAGAATTAGAGCTAGAGAAGAACTTGCTATTGCCTTTCAACATGAAAATGATCATTTAAATGGAATATTATTCTATGACCACATCGATCCTAAAGATCCTTATAAACATCAAAATGAATATAGAGCAATTTAAAAAGAAGCATACGCTTCTTTTATTTTTGTCCAGTTGATCCAAATCCACCAGTTCCACGAACTGTATCACTTAAATTTTCTACTTCGTTAAAATCAACTTTTAAAAATGGTGTTATAACTATTTGAGCTATCCTTTCATTCTTTCCTACTGTTTTTTCCTCGTTTGAATGATTATGTAAAGCTACCATTATTTCTCCTCTATAGTCTGCATCTATTACTCCTACTTTATTTGCTGGTGCTAATCCTTTTTTTGTTGATAAACCACTTCTTGCATATATAAGTCCTGCATAACCTACTGGAATTTCCATTGCTATTCCTGTTTTTATGAAAACTGTTTCATTTGGTTTTATTAAAACATCCTGATCCATACATGCATATAAATCAGCTCCTGCTGAATATTCAGTTCCATAAGTTGGTATTGTTGCTTTTTCATTTAGCTTTTTAATATTTAATTTTTCTTTCATTTTTCTTCTCCTTCGTATAAATCTATGTATTTTATATTATCATATAGATAGTTTATAAATTCTTCTTTATCTACATTATAATCTTTTAAATTAATGGATATATTAGATCCACCTTTTGTAAAACTTGTAAAGTTTTTTATATATTCTAAATATTTGTATATATTTTCAAATTTTTTATTTGGAATGAATGAACCATTGTATTTTTCTATATTAATTGTTTCATTTTGATCTTCATCTTTTTCTCTTAATATTTCATTAACTTTCTCATTATTGGTTCCATATAAAACAAAACCTACTTTTAGTTCTTTACTCCATTCATTACATTTATTATTCATATATTTTACAATTTTTAATGCAAAAGACTTTCCTTCTTCGGAGGTTATATCTTTATTCTTAATAAGCTTTACGACCTCATTTAATCCAATGTATCCTAAATAAAGATTTGAATATCCATTTTTTAAATATTTATCTATTTTTTCTCCTTCGAATAAATTAGAAATTAGACCTTCTTGATAATTCATTTTTGATACATTTGATATTGTTCCTAATAATGAATAATATTTACACATAAGAGCATCTTTACATATTTCTAGTCTTTCTTCTAGATTCTTAAAAAACGAATCTTCATTTGATGAGTGCAGTGCTATTTGAGGTAAATTAAGAGTTACTAAGCTTTGAGTAAATCTTCCTTTAAAGAGTTCTCTTTGTTCCTTATAAATTGGAAATAATGCTCCATTTATCGTTGGAGAATATACTGTTTTATATTCTTCTATAAATTTTTTATTTGATAAAAAGCCTAACTTTTGTGTTTTTATTTTTTGATAAGCTAAATCTGTCAAATATTTATATTCTTTATTATTTAATGTGTCTTCATTTAATACATATATTAATTTGCAGTTATCTATATTGTTTAATATATTTTCTATTATTATGGAATTATATTTTTGCTCTTCAGTTAAGTTAAGTAATAATACTACTGCGTTTTCTTTTAAATTATCTATTGTTATCTTAATGAGATTTACACTATTTAAAACATCTTCATGAAGTTTTATTAGTAATAATTCATTTATGTTTTCTTTATTTATATTCATATTCTCAGATAATTTTTTTTCGTATTTTTCACAACTTTTTCTTAAATATTTTCCTAATATACTTATATCTATAGAAATAGATTGACATTGTTCTTTGTTTGTTTTTAACATTATATTACATAACTCTTCTACTGCTTCTATAAATGAATCTGGTTTTATTGTATTGAAGTAGTTTTCTAGATTTGGTATTGATGATGCAAACATTGGATATGCAAAATCACTTAGATCATGAAAATATATTCCACCACTTTCAATTAGTTCTACAATATTTTTAGGTAACAATACTCTTTTTGCTAAGTCAATTGATACTTCATCTGTTACTAGAGTTTTTTTACTAGATATTTCATTTTTATTTTTACTTATGTTTGTTGAATTATTTTTTATCAAACTTAATACAGTTTCATCTGTTGTATTAGACTTTCTTACTAAGGCTCTAGTATATCTATAGATTACATATTTTTTAGCAAGAACAAATCTTTTTTGTTCCATTAATTTTGTTTCTATTATATCTTGAATATCTTCGACTAAAATTCTTTTTTTATCTAATGTTTCTATATATTTTATAATATTATCTATTTGACGTGTTGTTGCTTTTTCGCTTTGTGGTACTTCTTCATTTGCTTTTGATATAGCAACTCTTATTTTATCACTGTTATATTCAACAGCTCTCCCATCTCTTTTTATTACCTTCATAAAAAATACCTTTCTTATAGTTTTATTATAACATAAAATTATATTTTTAGTGTTGTAATTGCAACAGTATTAAAATATAATATTTATGGGTGATATTATGAGCGATAGTTGTTTAATATTTAAAAATATTAATGAAAAAGATAAAGAAAAACTTTTGGAATGTATTGATGCTAAAATATTAAAATTTAAAAAAGATAGAACTATTGCTTCATATATCAATAATACTAATATTGTAGGAGTAATTTTAAGTGGTAATGCTAATATTGTTAGATATGACTTTAATGGTAATAGAACTATTATTGAACAATTATCTAAAGATAGTTTATTTGGAGAGATATTTACTAATAATTTAAATAGTGAATATTCTATAGAAGCTGTTAGCGATTGTGAAGTATTATTTATGGAATATAGTGGAATTATTAAAAGATGTAAAAAGGCTTGTCTTTGTCATTCTACTTTAGTTGATAATGTTTTTAGACTTATGTCAGAGAAAATTATAAATAATAGTGAAAAAATTGAAATATTGATGAGTAGAACTATAAGAGAAAAGTTAAGAACTTATTTTTCTTTAATGAGTAAAAAGCGTGGTAAAAAAACTTTCAGAATTCCTATTTCATATACTGATTTGGCTGATTATTTATCTATTGATAGGAGTGCTATGATGAGAGAGATAAAAAACTTAAAAGATGATGGTGTTATTATAGTTGATGGTAAAAAAATAACTATTAATTATTAAAAAACTTGGAAATTCCAAGTTTTTTATTTATTATCTACTAGTTTTACACTTACAAGTTTTGATACTCCTGATTCTTGCATTGTAATGCCATATAAAGTATTAGCATATTCCATAGTTTTCTTCTTATGAGTTATTATAATTAATTGTGTTTTACCTACATACTTTTTGAAATATGCACCTACTCTGTCAACATTTGCTTCATCAAGAGCTGCTTCTACTTCATCAAAAATACAGAATGGCATTTTTTTGATATTAAGTATTGAAAATAATAAACTTATAGCTGTTAAAGTCTTTTCTCCACCAGATAGTAAAGTTATAGTAGATAACTTTTTACCTGGAGGGGTTACTACTATATCAATACCAGTTTCTAATATATTATCTTTATCTGTTAGTTTTAATGATGCTTTTCCACCACCAAATAATTCTTTAAATACTTTATCGAATTCTACTTCAATATTTTTGAATGTTTTTATAAATTCTTGTTTCATTACTTTGTCTAAATCATCAATTATTTGAAGAAGTGTTTCTATTGCACTTTCTAAGTCTTTAGATTGATTGTTTAGGAAATCGTATCTTGTTTTTACTCTTTCATATTCTTCAATAGCCCCAGTATTTACTACTCCTAGTTTTTTAATTATATTTCTTAATTCATTAACTTTTTTTCTTGCTACATCTTCATCTATTTCTAGAATATAATTTGCTATTGCTTTTTCATATGTCATAGAGTAATTATTATTTAATATTTCTAATAAATTATCAATTTTTACACTTAGTTTTGTAGAATTTATTTCTAATTCTTTTAACTTACTTTCTTCATCTCTTAATTTATTATTAGTAAGTCTAAAGCTTGCTTGTAATTCATCTATTTCTTTTGTTAATTTATCTTTATTAGAAGTTTCTTCTTTTAATTCTTTTTGTTTTAATTCTTTTTCATTAATAGTTTCATAATACTTAATTATTATTCTATCCTCTTCTTCTTTTAATGAATCATTTGTTAAAGCATTTAGATTGTTTAATTCTAATGTTATTTTTTCATATTCTTGTTTATTTTCATTAAATGAATCTATTTTTGTATTTATTGTTTCATTTATTAGAATTTGTTCTTTCTCTAAATCTAATAATTCTTCATTAATTTTTGTTTCAGATTTTATAATTTCATTTATTTGTTTTTCGTTAAACTCTAATTCTTCTTTTAGATTTTCTAATTCTTTAGTTAGATTTTGTAATTCATATTTTTCACTTATAATTGATCTTTTATTTAAATTACCTCCGGTTATTGAACCTCCGACGTTTATTACTTCTCCTCCTAAAGTTACTATTTTATATCTGTTATTAATTATTTTACTTATTCTATTTGCATTATCGATGTTATCTACAATTAGAACATTACCTAGTTGGTTATTAATTATATTTTGATATAAAGAATTGTATCCTACTAATTTTGATGCTACATCTATATATCCTTCTTCATTTTGTAATATATTTAAAGTATTTTCATCTATATATCTTGGTTTTATAACATCAAGTGGAAAGAATGTAGCTCTTCCAAGATTGTTTTCTTTTAAATAGCTTATTGCTTGTTTTGCTACATTAGGATTTTGAACTACTATGTAGTCTTTTGCTCCTCCTAAAGCTACTTCTATAGATATGCTATATTTATCATCAATTGTTAATAATCTAGAAATTGTATTATGTAATCCTTTTATTCTAGGATTTGATAAAATTTTTCTAACACTAGTTGGAAGACTTCCTCCTTGTTCTATGAACATTGTTAGTGTTTTAATTTTATATGATATATCTGTTATTTGCTTGTTTTTATCATAGATATTTTTTTCTAGAGTTTGTTTTTTTAATACTGTAGTTTGTTTACCTTGTCTTTTGAGCTCTAATTCTTCCTTAACTTTTGATTTATTTTTATTTAATATTTCTATATCTGTTTTTAATGATATTAATTTATTATTTATAGATAATTGTTCTTCTTTTAATGAAGTTATATTATTATGTATTTTTGTATCTTCTGCGTCGTATTTGCTACGCTCTTTAATAATATTTTTTTCTCCATTTAGTTTTTCTTCTTCTTTAGTTAATCTTAATATTTCATTATTTAAATTTACTATTTTTTCATTTAGTTTTTCTAATTCTACTTTTTTTTGATCTAATGAAATATCATTATTACTAGATGAAGATTGCATCTTTATTAATTCTTCTTCAAGAAGTTGTTTTTCTTTTAATATTTTTTCATAATCATTATTAAAGTTTGTTATATCATTTGCAATTAGTGCTATTTCAACACTTTCTAAGCTTGATGTTGCTTTTATATATTCTTTTGCTTTTATAGATTGTTCTTCTAAGGGTTCTATTTGACTTTGTAATTCATTTATTATGTCTTTTACTCTATTTAAATTTTCATTAGTCTTAGCTAATTTTCTTAGAGCTTCTTCTTTTCTTTTTTTGTATTTTAATACTCCAGCAGCTTCTTCAAATATTACTCTTCTTTCTGTTGGGGAATCACTTATTATTTTAGATACTTCTCCTTGAGAAATAATATTAAAAGCGTATTTTCCTATTCCTGAGTCTAGAAATAGATCTTGTATATCTTTTAAACGACAAATTTCGTTATTTAAGTAATATTCATTTTCTCCGCTTTTATAAACTTTTCTAGTTACAGAGATTTCTGTATATGGAACTTTTAAGTAAGAATCACTATTATCAAAAATTAATGTAACAGATGCTGTATTATGAGGACTTCTCGTGCTTGATCCTTGGAATATTACATCTGTCATACTATTTGAACCACGTAATGTTTTTACTGATTGTTCTCCTAAAACCCATTTTACTGCATCTACTATGTTACTTTTTCCAGAACCATTTGGTCCTACTATACATGTTATATTATTATCTAAATTTATATTTATTTTATCCGCAAAAGATTTAAATCCTACAGCTTTTATTTCTTTCAAGTACATCTTATCACTTCCCTAGCCTTCTAAACATATTTATTATAGCAAGAAATAAAAAAAAACAAAAGATTAATATTTATCTTTTGCTATTTATACTTTCTTCATATGATTCAATTGTCATTTGTTTTACATATGGATTGTTAAAAATATTAGGATCTATAAATTGTCCATGATTTAATCTTGTTTGCATGATTGTATATTTAAAATCTCTTGGGAAATTCATAAATTCTTCATTTTGTAATAAATAATCTAATTCAACTGGTGTTCCATCTTCTTTATAAAATTTTTTTAATGTAGGATTATCCTCTAGAACTTTGGGATTTTTTAATATTAATTTTTCGAATTTTTTTAAAAAGAATTCAAAGTCATACCCTTCCTTGTAATGATCAGAATATTGTTGAATATATTTTTTGTTGTCTGGTGTATCTATTATATATTTGTTTTCGTCTATATATTTTTTACTTTCTTCATAGGCTCTATGATCAGCTTCCATTTCTATAAAGAAGTCGTCATGATATTTTTCATATAGTTCTTTGTCATAATATATTAATAAATCTTCCATTTCGTACACAAATTTTTTATGTAAAGAATGATTTGTTTTCATATATTGTTCTACATGTGTTAATTCATGCAGTGCTGCAAAAACGCTTTTTGTAAATTCAACACTTTTATCAAGAGTTACTACATAATTTTTAGTGAATATTACACAATTGGCTGCTATATTAAAACCACCTACTCCTTTTATATGCAGAAACTCTTTATAAATCTTTATTGGTTTTAATTTAAAAGTTTTGTTTTTTAAAACTTGATTTATGAAAAAGTTGGTTTTTGTTCCAACATATATAACTTCTAAATTTATATTTCTATCTTTACATTCATTATCTATTAACTCTCTAATTAAATCTATTTGCTTTTGTGGGCTTAACTCCATTTTATCACCTCTTTAAGCAAGCTTAAAACAACTTCATAAACTTCTTGTTTTGCTTTTTTTCTTTCATCACTTGTAATTAATACATTTTTTTCTATATATTTTTTTGTCTTTTTTTCGTAAATTGATATAAAAACTTCATTATCTTTTCCTTCTTTATTGTTAGGATCTTTTTTATTTAGTTTTCCTGTTACTCCTATACCATAATCTGAATTTGTGTAATCTGATATTTTTTTACTCATTTCTTTTGCAGTTTCTTTACTATAAACTGAATATTTTTCTATAATATCTTTTGATACTCCTAATTTTTCTTTATATTCATTTGAATATGTTACTGCTCCAAATTTAAAAACTAAGCTTGATCCAGTTATATTTGTTATTTCATTTGCAATGAAACCACCAGTACATGATTCCATTGTTGATATTGTTTTATTTTCTTTTATTAATTTTTGTATTATTTCTTTCATATTAATCCCTGTTCTTTAAAATAAATCGATATGAGTCTTCACACATATTTTTTATGTTTTTTTCTGCTTTCCAATTTAGTTTTTCGTTTGCTTTTTTAGGATCTGCATAGCAAGCATCTATATCTCCAGGTCTTCTTTCTGTTATTTCGTAAGGAACTTCTACATTATTTACTTCTTCAAAAGTTTTTACTAATTCTAAAACACTATAACCTTCACCTGTTCCTAAATTGAATATATTTAAATTGCCTTCTTTTTGTAAATATTCTATTGCTTTTACATGTCCTATTGCTAAATCTACTACATGAATATAATCTCTAACTCCTGTTCCATCTTTAGTATCATAATCATTTCCAAATACTTTTAATTTATCATATTCTTTTGTCGCTACTCTTACGATATATGGCATTAAATTATTTGGAATATCTTTTGGATTTTCTCCTATTAAACCTGATTCATGAGCTCCAATTGGGTTAAAATATCTTAATATTGCTATATTCCATGTTTCATCAGCTTTATATAAATCTTGTAAAATCATTTCTATCATTAGTTTTGTTGATCCATATGGATTTGATGTTGATAATTTTGCATCTTCTTTTATAGGAAGTTTTTCTGGTTTTCCATATACTGTAGCACTTGATGAGAATACTAATGTCTTACAGTTTTCTTCTTTCATAACTTCAAGTAAATTTATTGAGGAAATAAGATTGTTATCATAATACATAAGTGGTTTTTGGCAAGACTCACCGACAGCTTTTAAACCGGCAAAATGTATTACTGCATCGATTTTATTTTCTTTAAAGATTTTATGCAATAAATCTTTATTACGAACATCGCCTTCATATAACTTAACATCTTTTTTTGTTATTTGTTTTATTTTATCTATAACATCTTTTTTAGAATTAGAAAAGTTATCAATTATTATAACTTCATAATTTCTTTCTAATAATTCTACTGCAGTATGTGAACCTATATAACCTGCTCCTCCGGTTAATAAAACTTTCATATTATCATCTCCTTATATTATAAGTATACAAAACTAATTTTAATAAATCAATTAACTTTACCTTTCTATTTTTTTATTTGTGTTTTATAATTAACATATGGTGATCGCATGAAAAAAGGAAAGTTAATTGTTATTTCCGGACCAAGTGGTGTTGGAAAAGGAACTGTTATAGATGAAATTTTAAAAAGTGATAAGAAATTTTGGAAATCTATTTCTTTAACTACAAGAAGTATTAGGGATAATGAGGAAGAAGGAATAAATTATTATTACGTATCTTTAGAGGAATTTCTAGATAACATAAGTAAAGATAATCTATTAGAATATGCTGAAGTTTACAACGGATGTTATTATGGAACTCCTAAAAATAAAGTTAATTCTATGTTAAAAAAGGGTTACGATGTTATATTAGAAATAGATGTTGAAGGTGCTTTAAATGTAAAAAAGAATTTTAATGACGCTATTTTAATATTTATAGATACTCCAAGTATAGAAGAACTTGAAAAGCGTCTTGTAGGACGTGGAACTGAAACTAAAGAAAAAATAGATGAAAGACTTAATAAAGCAAAATGGGAATTATCTTTAAAGAAAAAATATGATTATGTTGTAATTAATCATAATTCTAAAGAAACAGCTTTACAAATTATTGAGTTTATAGATAGCAAGAAGTAATTACTTCTTTTTTTATTTATTTTAATATTTAACATATATTTTAATATGAAAGAAAAAGAGGAACAATTACTTAATTTAGATATTTTAGCTTCAATAATATTTGTAGGGACTATAATTGTTTCTATATTTTTAACATATAATGAAAAGAAAAATTTATATAACGAACCTTTAATAAAGAATAAAACTGCCAAAAAAATAAATATAACAAATAGAGTTATTGCTTCTATACTTGTTATTACATTTTTTTATATAAATTTCTCAAATTATAAAATTGCCAAAGAAAAAGGAAAAGACTTAAAGTATTTTAATCTTCAAATGGTAGCAAGTACATTTACTTTAATTGCATCTTTTATTGTTTTATATATTGTAGTAAGTGATAGAGCCACTCAAACTTCTAGTATCGAAAATCCTAATATTTAAAAAAACTGTAAATTAATTACAGTTTTATTTATTATCTTCTTGTTCATTATAGTCTTTAGAGTCATTAACTTTTATTTTTACTTTAAATACTGGTGTTTGTTTTGTTATTTTTGTTTCTTTATACTCTTCACCATTTTTTTCTTTTTCTTCTTTTATCTTTTGTTGTTGTTCTAATTCTTTTTTTATTTGATCTATTTGTCTTTCATTATAGAAGTTTAAAGTTAATTCATCTTCATCTTCTGGTGTTTCAAATACTAAAGAACCTTTTTTAGTTGCTCCTACTACTAGGTTTCCACTATAAAGAGCTGTATTTACGTTTACTGGTGTAAATATTCTTCCAGATTCTTCTTTTTTGCTATTTTCAATTTTCCAACTTTCATAACTATATTTTTGAACTTTTTTTGAATTGTTTTTATATTCAAACATTACAACTACAAATCTATTACCTTCTTTTGGTTTTTTGTATTTAGTTCCTTTTGATACATAAGTTTTTGTTATTTTATAGTTCATTCCATTATAGCTAATATTTTCATTCATTTGATAAACTTTCTTTTTTGTTTTTTCAGTTATTATATTAACTTCATCTTGATTCATATTATCAGCTATAAATCTTATTCCATATATTATTCCTAATACAATGCATGCTACTAATATTAAGAATATAATAATTTTTTTTATGCTATAGCCTTCGTATTCATCCTCTTCTTCATGTGATATTTCTTTATATTCTTCTTTTTCTTCTTGTTTTATTTCTTTTGGTTTTGTTTTTTCTTCATGTTCTTTTTTTATTTTTTCTTCTTGACGTTTTCTTATTTTATATTTAATTTTATAAAATACTAGTTTTATTTTTTTGAATATTAGATAAAAGAAATTACCGATACTTTTAAATATTTTTGTAAAATTTATTGTTACTTCTTTATCTAGTCTTTCTGAAATAGATTCTTCTTTTTCTAGGTCTGTTATTATTGGTAAACCTACAGTTGTTTCATAAGATGGTTCTTGTTTTTTTAAGTTTTGTTTTTCTGTTACTATATTAAGTGGTATACCTGATGATAATTTTTTGTCTATAAGAACTTGCCTTTTTGACTTTATTATCTCAGTAGCTTTTGCTTCATTTTTTTTGTATTCTTGTTTTATTTTTTTAACTACTTTTTTTAAAAATAGATATATTTTCTTTAATAATATTTTTAAGTATTTATATATTATTTTTAGTCCAATAATAATTTTTTGATATATTATTTTACTATACTTAATTATATATTTTATAACAATTCCTATCCATTTTTTTAAAAATTTTAGCGCTACTAATATATATTTTTTTATTATATTTAATATATATTTAAAATCTTTTTTATCATTTGTAATTACTATTTCTTGTTTTTCTTCTTTTGTTTCTACTTCTTTTACTTCTATTAATTCTTCTTTTTTTACTTCATTTATTTCATTAGTTTTTTTAGGTTGTTGTTTATTATTTTTATTTGTTGGAGGTGGTTTTATTTTAGAAACATCAGAACCACAATATTTACAAACTTTAGATTTATTAGCGACTTGTTTTTTACATTTTTTACAAACTTTCATTGTGTTCACCCTTTCAAACATTATTTTATGTAAGGATTTATTTTTCTTCTTTAGCAAGATTATAACACTTTTGTTTATTAATGTCATTATTTATCATTTATTTTTTCTAATTTATTTTCTATTATTGAATACAAATATATTTCTACTGTTTTTTTTGTTTTTTCTTCAATAAAATCTTTATAACCATTTAATTGTTTTATATAAGCTTTATCTTTTACATTTTTTAATTTATAATCTATTATTTTAACACTTTCTTTATATTCTAAAATAAGGTCAATTATACCATGAGTTTCTATATTACTATTTTCTGTTATAAACTCATATTCTTTATAGATATTACAATTATTAAGATTTATTTTACTTACAAGATTTTTTGTTATATCAAATCTTGGATTATAGAAATCATCTATTTCTAATAAATAATGACTTTCTAGACCCTTTTTTATATTATCTAATTCTTGTTGTGTATTTAATTTTAATGAGTCTTTAGAATATCTTTTCTCTTCTTTTATTTCTTCTTCTATATTTATATTTATTAATTTTAGTTTTTTTGTTTTATCTTTTATTTCTTTATTGTTGTATGCTTTTATTTTCATGTAATCTTTAGTTAAATTTATATTATTTAAATCTATATTTTTTATTTTATCAACAAGATTAAATGCTACAGAGTTTATTATATCTAGGAATGAGTTATATTTTATTCTTATTTTGTTATCTATTACATCTTTAAATTCTTGATAATTTGTATCTAGTGATGTTACTATTATCATTTTTTCTCTTGCTCTTGTTAATGCTACGTAAAATAATCTTATTTTTTCAGATATTTCTTCTTGATTCATTTCTTCTTTTAATAATGTTTTTAAAATGGTATCTGTTATTCCATCATCAAATACTGGAGTTATTATTCCATATGTATTTGAATATAAGAATCTATCTTTTATATCACTTTTATTAAATGGTTTATGAAGACCTGAATAATAACATATTGGAAACTCTAATCCTTTAGATTTATGTATATTCATTATTTTAATACTATTTAAAGATTTATCTGTTGCATTATATTTAATTTGTGTGTTTTCTTTTATTTGTTTTTCTATATATTCATAGAATAACTCTAAATCATAACCAAGATTATTTAAATTATTACTTATATTTTGAATTTGTTCTAATTCTATTATGTTTTGATTTATGTTACCAATTAGAATGAATTTTTCATATATATTAAATTTATCTATTATTAGTTCTATAGATTCTTTAAGATTTAAATTATCTATTTGTTTTATTATATCTTTTATTATTTTATAAATATTTGATTCTTTAAATGAATTATTAACAAAAGTTTTAAATATTTCATTATCATCTTCTGCGATAAGAAAACTTCTTGACAAACTTGTATAGAAATATTTAAATTCTTTATCTATTGTATTATTTTTTACTTTTATTATTAATCCTATAATATTTTTTATTAAATAAATTATATCATTATTTGTTAAATCTTCATCTTTATATACAGTTAATGGTAAAGATAGGTATTCAAATATCTTTTTATATTTATCAAATTCTGTTCCACGATCCATAATAATACAGAAATCACTATATGTTATATTTCTTAAAGTATTTGTTTTCTTATCTAGAACTTTATAGTTGTTTTTTAGTTTTTCTTTTATATCTTGCGCTATTATGAATATTTCTTTTTCTTCTTTAGAGTAAGTTTTATTTTCATGGTCATAGTTATATATTTCTAAATTGTTATTAAGTTCTGTTTTTCCTTCATTTATATAAGTATTATTACCAAATACCATTTGATGTGTTTTTTTATAATCTGCCCCCCCGATTGATAAATCCATAGCAAAGTTAAATATATCATTAATGTTATCTAAAACTTCTTTTCTTGATCTAAAATTCTTTAATAAATCTATTTTAATTCCATTTATGTTTTTTGAATAATTTTCATATTTTTCTTTAAATATTGTTGGGTTAGCATTTCTAAATCTATATATAGATTGTTTTATATCTCCTACCATATAGACATTGTTATTACTAATCAAATTTATGAATTTTTCTTGTAAATCTGAAGTATCTTGGTATTCATCTACCATTATTTCATTATAGTAGTTTTTTATTTCTTCTTTTATATCTTGATTATTTTCTACTAATGATATAGCCATTTTAGCAATGTCATTAAATTCATAAGTATCGTTTTTTTGTTTTTCTTTTAAAACTTTTTCATCAAGTTCTTTGATTATTTTTATTATTATATTAATATAGCTTTTAGTATCATATAAATATTTTTTTATTATATTTTCGTTTTCATAAGTTAATAGTTTTTTTAAATCTTTTATAGAATTATTTAATCTTTCTTTTTCTTGTTTCAATTCATCAGTTGAACCTCTTTTTACTTGAGGTAGTGAAATATTTATATTCTCTTTTATATCATCATAAGTATCGCTTTCTTTAAGATTTATAAATAACTCTGCTATTTTACTGTAATACTCATCATCTATTAATCTTATATTATCTAGTATTTGTAATATATCTTCTTTCTTGTTATTTATTAATTCTATATATTTATTTACTATATTATCTATATTTGTTTCATTAAAAAAATCATCTATATAGTTATCTAAATATCCCTTTTTATTAATTTTTAAATCTAAATTATTTGATATTTTTAAGATTTGTTCTTTTATTTGATTATCATCTTTTACTGAAAAGTCACTTATTAATTTTTCGAAATCTTGAGCTTTTATACTATAATATTTATCAAATATTTCTTCTAAAAGATCTTTTTTTCTAATATTCATATAATTTGAATCAATTATATCAACATCTTTTTTTATATTTAATAAATAGTGATATTTTCTTACAATTGATAAAGAAAAGCTATCGAATGTTGTAATATAAGACTGTTCTAATAAATCTAATTGTGGTTTTAGGTTATCGTTTTTTTCTATAGCTCCTCTTATTCTTACTTTCATCTCGTTTGCTGCTTCTTTAGTAAAAGTTAATACTAATAGTTTATTAATATCTACACCTTGTTTTAATTTTCTTATAACTCTTTCTGTTAAAACTGCTGTTTTTCCTGAACCTGCTCCTGCGGATACTATAATATTAGTGCCATCTTTATCTATTGCTAATTGTTGTTCTTTAGTCCATCCCATAATATCACCTTAATTTTATATTTCTTGTTTCAAATAATTTAGTTCTTTATCTTTTTCTAGATATATTTTATCTTTATCTTTTACAAAGCATATATCTTTAAATTTGCAAAACTTACATGATATGTTTTCATCATTTATTATTTTTGGATTAATATCAAATTTTGCATTTATAATATTATTACTTGCTTCTTTTATTTTTTGATCTATCATTTTAATTAAATTGTTTATTTCATTTTTTGATAAAACTTTAGAATATGAATAAAATTCATTGTTTTCTTTTTGTTTTAGACTTTTTATTACTTCACTATTTTTATAAGTTAAATCGAATTCTTTTAATACTTCTTCATCTGTTGTAGAATATCCTAATAACTTTAGATTTTCTAACTTTTGTTCTTCATATGATTTTTTATCACTTTTTGTTATTTCGTTATTAATTATTCTTTGTAGATAAAATCCTACAAATTCTATATTTTTTAATTTACTATTCTTTGCTAAATATAAATATATAGGTAATTGCATAGATAATCCATTTGGTACTAAGGATAAATCTATATCTTGGTTACCTGTTTTATAATCTATTAATGCTACGATCGTTTTACCATCTTTTTCTTTATAAAGTATTTTATCTACAAATCCTTTAAATGTTATAGAAATATTATCTAGTTTTGAAGATATAGTTATTTTTTCTTCAGTTAATATGTTTTTTAGTTTTGTATAATTCATTTGTTCATCAATCGTATTTATTATAAAATGTAGTTCATTTGTTAACTTCTTTAAGAAGAATTTTTCTTTATTATTTAGTGTAATTTTATTATCTTGTATATATTTATTTATGTATTCATCTACATCTATTTTTTCTGTATAGTATTTTTCTAATATATAATGAAATAATGAACCAATAAATGTATAGTATGTGTCATCAAATATATCTATTTTTAATATATTTGATAAATAGTATTTAAATCCACACTTGTTGTAATTATCAAGACTTGAATATGAAAGTGTTAATTCATTATTTAGATATTCTTTTAATAGGCTTTTATTTATTCCTTTATACTTATTATCATATTTGTTATAATCTATGTCTTCATAAGTGTTATACAATATATCCATTTCTTTTTTATATGTCCCATATTTTATATAATCATCTAGTAGACTTGATAGTTCTAATTCATCTGATATTTTAGAATATGATATTTCTTCTTTTGTTACTTCTTTTTCTTCTAAAGCCATTTCATTTATAAGAGAT
Source organism: uncultured Bacilli bacterium (assembly GCA_934101605.1). Taxonomy (GTDB): domain Bacteria; phylum Bacillota_I; class Bacilli_A; order RF39; family UBA660; genus CAKORS01. The sequence continues at coordinate 1,550 of CAKORS010000014.1, read as the reverse complement.
GATTTATAGTATTTTGCATATGGTGAAGATAACTTATATGATAAATATAAGTTTTTAATGCTGTTTATTTTTTCGATTGTTTTTAGTTTTTCTTGTTTATTTATTTCATTTGTTGTATCTAAATTTACCTCATCTTTTATATTATCTGTTATATAATCTTCATCTTTATAAGTTTTTGGAATTAAGCCTTCATTCATTCCAAGTAAAAATACATAGTCATTATCACTTATGCTTGAAGATAATAATTCTATTTCTTTTACTGAGTTAACATATTTTTTATTTTTTAATTTTGTATTTTTTATTTCATTTATAATAAATTCCTTTTTTGTGTTATCTTTTATAAAACAATATTTATTACATATTTTAACTATTTGTTTTACTATTTCATTTTCTTTATATTTATTATTTAGATACTCTATCGTGATATTTAAATCATCATTATAGTTATTTAAAAATTCTTGTGTTATATAACTTCCATATATAGATTCATTATCATTTAATTCAACTGGAATGTTAAATAATTTAAATACTCTTTTTATTTCTTTATAATAGTCATTATTTAAATTTGCTAGTTTTATATTATTAATATCAACATTATTAGTTAGTAAATAACAAATTTTGTTAATAACAAATAATATTTCTTCTTTCAGTGTATTAAATCTATAAACTACATGTTTATAAGTATTATAGTTTTTATTTATTATTGTTACTTTTGTAATAGATGATATATCTTTTAGGACTTTCTTTTCATATTTATTTAAATATTTATAATCATAAATTATAATATTTTTATTTTCTAATTCATATTTAAATAATTCATTTTTTAATATTAAGTTTTCTTTTTCTAATTTTTCTTTTATTTCTTTTAAAAATATTAATTTTGAACTTTTATATTTTTTATCTTCTATATATTTTAGGTTATCTAAGTATATTTTTGCTACATCTGGTTTTATATTGTATTCTTTAGATAAATAATATATTGATTTTTCATCATATGTTGTTGTCATATTATTTATAAGTTCTGTTAAGCTCATAAATTTAATATTTTTTAGACTTTTTATTTTATTCAATTCTCTTAATAATTCTTTTTTATTATCACTGTTTGTAACAATGATTGTATCTTCACTTATATTGTTTAAAAATTCCATATTCATCACGTATTTATTATATCATTTATTATGTTTATTTTAAAAGAAAAGAATATCTTATTTTGATATTCTTTTTGTTATAGATCAATGAATATTTCTTCTAGAAATATATTGTTATAATATTTATTATTTTTTATATATTCTATCCATTCTTTCATTTCTTTTTTATCTTTTTTAGTTAGCTTTCTATTTATTATTTTTAGATTCATTCCTATAATTGGTAATTTTTCTAATAAATAGTTATATTTAGTAAGAGATCTTGTATCATTAGATGATTCAATTATTGCTTTTATTATTTTATATGCTTCATAAAATTTACCTGCGATAACTAAACCATTTATTTTAGATAAATAACTATCTAATAACTTATAATCTAACCCTTCGATAATATATGAGTTATAT
>CAKORS010000013.1 GCA_934101605.1 uncultured Bacilli bacterium | reverse complement strand
ATGTTTGCATTTTTAGTATATATATTTACATATTTTGGATTATCTAATATAAACTTTTGATTTGTTCCTTTGAAATATATATTATAATTATCAGATGGTGTCGTCATATATGTATTTAGTACTGAAACATTTGCACCTTCTTTAACTATAAAATCGCCAAATACATTCCACATAGGTACTCTTTGATGATTTTTTTCTATAAATGTAAAATTAGCCATTTCTTCAATCAAAACATTTCTAGCACCATGTGTTGTTGTCTTTGCAAATCCATTACCAGTTGTTAAAAGCAATTCTGCTCCATGACATACTATTAAATCAAGCCTATTTGTCCCATTCATAAATTCGTTATTGGTAGTAATATTTACTCTACTATTCGGCAAGATTTTAAATGAAGATGGTATAACATCATTCAAGAAAAACATTGGATTAGTACTTGAACTACTTGTTAGCGTAGAAACGCCATCTATTATAATTTTATTTGAATCACAAACCCTCTGAGCTGAAACAGTATTGGTATCCTTTACTTCTATAACAGAATCAACAATTTTAGTTGTTCCATAATAATTTTGTGAAAGTTCTATCCCACTAAAATTTATATTATTGTACTCAACAACTACATTAGAATAATTAGGATGAGATGGAACATAAACAACTCCATAACCATGTGAAGATACTATATTCATATTTTTTAATATGATTCTTTTATTAGTTGTACTTGCTTTTATAACTGTTTCTTCTGAACTCAAGTTATTTTTATAAGTATATTTTGTATTATTATAGGTTCCATCAATTGTTAGTTTATTTTTATTACCATTTATAACAAAACCACTTGTGGCAGCAATATCATTACCTAAATAAATATAGTTATAATCATTATCTTCACTTACTGCTTGTTTTAATTCATCATTAGTTGTAACAACAACAGTATTATTATCTATTATTTGAATATTTATCACCTTCCTTTATAATAATTTATGTTAATAATTAAATATGAAGTAATTAAAAAGAATAGAAAACTCTATTCTTAGTGTATTTTAGTAACGCTTAACATTGCATTAGTACTTCCATTGAATTTCATAGTAACCGTTTTAGATGATTTAACATTTAATGTTATAATATCATTTGGTTGTAATGACACAATTGTTGTTCCACTGATGCTATTAATCGTTTGAGCACTAAACTCACTTGTTGCGCTTGTTGCCGATTGTAATATATCATTTGCTCTAACGGACATAGTTAGGGAACATTCTTCATTTGTTGCACCGCATAATAAATATGATACTAGATACACTCCACTTTCTTTTATCTTAATTGAATTTCCATCTGGATATTCAGTAAGAAAGGCAGTCCCTTTTTCAGGTAGTGGAATTATTGTATCTGCTCCTTGTAGTAAAGTAATTTGTGTATCAGTCATTGAATACCTAATTCCGTAAGAAGATACAAATTCTGTTCCTGGAGGACCCGCAGGACCTTGTGGACCTCTTTCTCCAACATCTCCCTTATCTCCTTTTGGAATTGAAAATGCTAAATGATGCACCCAATTTTCAAAGGTATCCATTACAGTGGCAGGTTCGCCTGGTTCTAAAGTTTCTGTTTCATCTATGGCAATATGTTCTGTCCTACCTATTTCTCCTGGTAATCCTCTTGGTCCGGTATCTCCCTGATCACCTTTTTCTCCTTTTGGTATTTTAAAGTCTAAAACTACATCAACAGGCGTTCCTACATTTATAACCTCCGCTTCTTCATTCGGCTCTATTGTTTCTATGTTTCCAATTTGAATAGTAGCTGGTCCCTGATCACCTTTTTCTCCTTTAAGTCCTTGTGGACCCATATCACCTTTTTCACCCCTTGGACCTGGCATTCCTTGTGGGCCTATTTTTCCATCTATTCCTTGCTTTCCTCTCGGTATTTTAAAATTCAAAATAACATCTTCATTAGTTCCAACATTTTCTACTTTAGCATCCTCAGAAGGTTCTACTGTTTCTGTAATTCCGACATCAATACTAGATGGACCCGGTATTCCTCTTTCCCCTTTAGGGCCTATTAAACCTTGCTCTCCTTGAGGACCTCTGTCACCCTTTTCTCCTTTTGGTCCAGTTGGACCTTGAATATAGCAAAGCTTATATTTTTTTTCTTCTTCCTCAATTCTTTTTCTTATTCGATCATAATCATTGCAGTTATTCATTATACATCCTCCTTTTATTTTTTTAGAATTAATTTTAATGTTTAAATTCTTCTGTTTTAATTTATGAAATTATTTTTAAAATGTATAATGAATATGTGATATTAGAAACAAAAAATATTTCAAAAAAAATAATTCACCAGTAAAATCGGTATTTTTTCTATGACGCCTAAAAGACCCAGGTTTTGGCTCTATTTAAAAGCGAGTAAACGATTTGCCCTTGCATTCTATTTTTGACTACTTGTAAATGGATCTATTTTACCCATTGTAAGTTGTTCTGGCATTTTATTTTCTTTCAATTAATTTTCTCTATACTCTTGATAAATTATATCATCTTTTCCAGATAAGTGTTCAGTTTTACATCTCAAACCGCCATATAATTCTTTATTTTTGAAAGTCCACTTTATAGGTTACATTTTATATTATCTATTGTTTTTTTGTATTGTTATAACTTTTTGTAACAGTTTTTATTTCTATCATAGTTTTTTCATCCTTTATTTGATGTTTACTTTTGTTGAGCCTATTCCTGTTTCTAGTTTTATAAGGTTTAGACCAGTTCCTGCTATTTCATTATCTGATACATTTATATCATTAACTTTAACAGGTCCTATCCCCTTTTCTATTTCTATTTTATAATCACTTTCTGTTCCAATTAGTTTTATGTTTGTTACTCCTATTCCTGTTTCTATTTTGTTAAATCCATTTAGAATTGAAGTTATATCTATTTTTCCTATTCCTTGATCTAAATCTAAATTATTTATTTTACTTTCTTTTATTGTTATATTTCCTAAGCCTAATTCTAAATTTAATTTTTGAGTTTCTAATCCATAAATATTAATTTTTCCTATACATATTTCTATTTCCATTTTTGATAAAACTATATCTTTTGGTAAATAAATTATTAAATCTTTAGAATTTATTTTTTCTAGTGTATTACTATTTTCTTTTATTTTTATTGCTTCATTATTTTGATTACAACTTATTTTATTTGTATTACTTTCTATTTTAAAATTATCTGATTCTTTTATTATTAAGTTACTATTATCTAATTCTAAATCTAAATATGAAATATTTGTAATGTTTTCACAATTTACTATATTCATGTTTTCTTTATTTGAATCATTTTCTTTAAAAATACTTGTAATAGAATATAATCCCATAGATATTGTATAAATAATAGCAATTACTAGGCTAATTGCAAAAGCTACTGCTAGATATTTTATTATCTTTTGAGCTTGTGTCATTTAATATCTATTCCTCCGAATAGACAAGTTGCGTTTACATATATTGTATTTGATTTTTCATTGTTATCATTATCAATTTTTTTATTATCTACTCCTCCAAAAATAGAAGTTGATTTTACTTTTACTTTAATATTTTCCGGAACTAAAATATCTACTCCTCCGAATATAGCACTTGCATTAATTACTATATCTTTTTTTATTATTGCTTTTCTTAAATCTAATTTTATACCACCAAAAACTGCATTTACATCTGTTCCTTTAAATTCTTCTTTATCAATTTTTATATCTTGTCCTGAAAATGCTGAAAAGTATCCATCTTTACTTTTTGTTTCATTAAGTTCTTTTATTTTATCGTTTGTATTTTTATTTAGTGAACTTTTAATAATTATAGATAATCCTATTATAATTAATATTGCTGGTGTTATTAACTTCCATATAATATCAAAGGCTATAACATCTTGACATCCTAATAATAAAACTACTCCTATTAAAATTCCTATTATGCTTCCTGTTTTTTCTTGATCTATAAATAATCCAATAAAGCAAGGAATTATAATAAATAATGTCCACCAACCATCAAAAAATAAATCAACTTTAGCAATTCCTAATGAATTTATACCTATTATTACACCAATTGCTATTAGAACCAATCCCCATAATAAACTCTTATAATTTTTCATAAAATCCTCCTTATTTTAATTCGCTTTTATTGTAACATACTATTATTTATTTGTATACTTTTCATTTTGTTATTATTTGTATGTTATATAAATGACATTTGCTATTTATATGAATTTATAATCTTCATAGTATATACTGAGGAGGAAAATTTGATGAAAAATAGAAATTTTTTAGATTGTGGCAAAGAACCATTACCACCCTTTAATGTAACTTATATTGGTGTTCCTGGTGCTACGGGGCCGACCGGGCCGACTGGGCCTACTGGACCTACTGGACCTTCTGAAACTGTAACAATTAGAAATACTACAACAGCAGAACCAGATCAACAAGCCCAAGTTATTGACAGTGGTGTTGGAGGAAATCATATTCTTGATTTTGTTATACCTCGTGGTCATGATTCTGTAGGTTTTAATATTTTAGGTTATTATGATACATCTGATCAGTTAGAAGCTGAGCATCCTGCAGGAAATGTTGGTGATTCTTATGTTGTTGGAAATGATTTATATGTATGGTCTGAAAATACAAATAAATGGCAAAATGCAGGGCCTATAAGAGGACCTCAAGGGGAGCAAGGTGTTGCTGGTCCTCAAGGATTCCCTGGTGAACGTGGAGAAATGGGTCCTACTGGACCGACCGGACCTGTTGGGCCTACTCTATCTAGAGCTGCTTATATGGTAACTTTCAATGATGGAACAGCCGCTGATGGTATTCCTGTTGGAAGTGGAGTTAGGCTTCCTATTGATAGAATGGAACTAGACATTAGTGATTTAGTAACTCTTGATTCGGAAAATGAAATATTTAAATTCAATGTCCCTGGATATTATAAAGTCTCATTTACTGTTTCTGCATACCCATCTGTTGATGGTGTTGATTTTGATCCTGAAACTGATATTGTTTCTGTTGGTGTTAAACAAACTGATACTGATTATGTTTATGTTGGTGTTGGTGAATGGGTATTTAACGGAGAAGCTGTTGAATTATTTGCTCAAGGAATTATTTCTGTAGTTGATACTAATGCTTCCTATGAATTATGTAATTTAAGTAAAGAAACTATTTATTTACATACACCTGATATTAAGAATATTGCTTCTACTTCTTATTTTAGCAATCCACTTGTTACTATTGTTATAGAATATTTAGGAAGACAAGGAGCATAGTTTTTTAAAAAAATAACTTCTAGATTAAACTAGAAGTTGTTTTTATTTGATTTTTTTATTTTTTATAAACATTATACCTGTTATTGAAAAAGAAATTATTTTTAATCCTATATAATACATTATTTTATCTCCTGTATTAGGATTTTCAATATTATTTTGTTTTGAAATGGTAAAATGAGTTATAGAACTTTTTTCCATTACCAAATACTACTTTTAATTCATGTTTTCCTATACTTAATGTTTCTAAGTAATCTTTTTTTAATGTGATAATAGTGCTACCTTCTTTTGATGTATAGTTCTTTTCATCTACTAATACACCATCAATATAAACTTTTCCACCATCTTCAAATAGCATCTATTCTAAAAGATGCTTTGTTATCTTTGTTTATTGTATAGTTTTAATCTGCTCTTTCGATAAATTTATATTCTTTAGATTCCTCTTCCTCTTTTATATATGAAATCATAATGACATCATCAACTGTTACAATATACTGTGATTTAGAGCCTGTATATTTGGTTTAAAACCATTTAAAATTATATTTTTTCTCTACCTATTTTTACAATAGATGATGAAGTTTTAATTATTTTTTATTATCATATAATTTATTGGTGATTAAATGAATAAATATAAAATCTATGTTTATGCTATATGTAAAAACGAGGAATTATTTGTTGATAGATGGTATAACTCTATGAAGGAAGCTGATGGGGTATATGTTCTTGATACCGGTTCAACAGATAATACGGTTCAGAGATTAAAAGAACATGGAGTTAATATTACTACAAAAGTTATTGATCCTTGGAGATTTGATGTTGCAAGAAATGAATCTTTAAAACTTATTCCTTCTGATGCTGATATTTGTGTATGCACAGATTTAGATGAGGTTTTTAATGTAGGATGGAGAAATGAATTAGAAAAAGTTTGGAATGATAATACTAATAGATGCAAATATATTTATAATTGGAGTTTAGATGGAGATGGAAAACCTTTAGTTAGTTTTTATTATGAAAAAATTCATAGTTTAAATGGTTATAGGTGGATATACCCTGTTCATGAAGTTTTGGATACTAAAAATGAAGAAAACTATGTTGTTACTGATAAAATAGTATTAAATCATTATCCTGATAAAAATAAATCTAGATCTAATTATTTAAAATTACTTGAATTATCTGTAAAAGAAAATCCTGATAATGATAGAAATATGCATTATTTAGGGAGAGAATACATGTATCGTAAAATGTGGAATAACTCTATTGATACTTTAATAAGACATTTAAATTTAAAAAGTGCAACTTGGAAGGATGAAAGATGTGCATCTATGAGGTTTATTTCTAGATGTTATATTAATTTAAGAAGATATGATGAGGCTTATATGTGGCTTAATAAAGCTATAGATGAAGCTCCTTATTTAAGAGATCCTTATATAGAAAAAGCTTTATTAGATTATAATTTAGAAAATTATCTTGATATGAAGAATAATTGTTTAAAAGTACTAGATATTACGTATCATGAAAAAACATATATTAATGAAGTGTTTAGTTGGGATAATACTGTATATGATTTATTGTCTATAGCTTGTTTTCATTTAAAAGAATATGAAGAGTCTTTAAAATATGTTGATAAAGCAATAGAGATGAATCATGATGATCAGAGGTTATCTAATAATAGATTAATAATTTTAGATAAAATAAATAAAAAGTAATAGTTTTGTCTATTACTTTTTATTCTGTTATTATTATTTTATTTTGTTTTAAAGTTTCTTTTATATCTATAACTCTTTGATTTGACGAACCTTTCCATTTTAATGTTGGATTATGCAATTCTTCTTTAAATCTTCCATCTACTAAGACATCTAATGAAGATAAATCTTTTAGTTTATTTAAATCTTCAAAAAGAAAACCTGTCCATACCCAAACTGTTTTATTTGGATATTTTTCTTTAAATTTTTTGGCAAGTTTTAGTGTTCCATCAATATTAGTTGGATGCATTGGTTCTCCTCCTAATATAGATAATCCTTCTATATATTCTTTATCACATAATTTAAGAACTTTTTCTATTGTTTCATCTGTAAACTCTTTTCCTTCATTAAAATTATGTGTTTCTGGATTAAAGCAATTTTTACATTTAAAGGAACAACCTTGCATAAAAATTGAAACTCTAACACCAGGCCCATTTGATATATCCATTTTTCTTATTTTGTTATATCTCATTATTCATCATCACAGTCTTTATTATCAACATGTAATACTCTTTCTTTTATTTCTTGAGTTCTTCCTTTATTCCAGAAATTAGAACCTATGTATCCACATGTTCTACGAGCTACATTTAGTTTTGAATGATCTCTATTTCCACAGTTAGGGCAATACCACTCTAGATTATCATCTATTAAGATTTCTCCATCGAATCCACATTCTTGACAATAATCTGATTTAGTATTTAATTCTGCATACATAATATTATCATAGATAAATTTAATTATTTCCATTACTACTTCAAGATTGTTAGTAAGATTTGGAGTTTCAACATAAGATATTGCTCCACCTGGAGAAAGATTTTGGAATTTACTTTCTAATTTTAATTTTGTAAATGCATCTATTTCTTCAAATACAGGAACGTGATAAGAATTTGTTATATAATCTCTATCAGTTATTCCTTTTATTTTACCAAAACGTTTTCTTAAGCATTTAGCAAATTTATATGTTGTAGATTCTATTGGTGTTCCATAAACACTATAATCTATATCTTCTTTTTCTTTCCATTCTTTACATTTATCATTCATTTTTTGCATTACTTCAAGGCCAAACTTTTCACCCTTACCATTATCGGTATGACTATTTCCTGTCATATATTTTACACATTCATAAAGTCCTGCATACCCTAGTGATATTGTTGAATATCCACCATGTAATAGTGAATGAATTGATTCTCCTGGAGCAAGTCGTGCTAAAGCTCCATGTTGCCATAATATTGGTGCTACATCTGATGTTGCATGTGATAATCTTTCATGTCTTACTTGTAATGCTCTATGACAAAGCTCTAATCTTTCTTCAAATATTTTGAAGAAAAGGTCTTTATCTTTTTCTGATGATAGTGCTACATCAACTAAGTTTATTGTAACTACTCCTTGGTTAAATCTACCATAATATTTTGGTTTTCCATCTTTATCAACATATGGTGTTAAAAAGCTTCTACATCCCATACATGGATAACAATTTCCATTTCCATTTTTATCTATTTTTAATTGTTTCATTATTTTTTCAGATATATAATCTGGAACCATTCTTTTAGCAGTACATTTTGCTGCTAATTCAGTTAAATAATAATATTTACTTCCCTCTTTAATATTATCTTCTTCTAGAACATATAAAAGTTTTGGGAAAGCAGGTGTTACATATACACCCTTTTCATTTTTCATTCCTAAAATTCTTTGTTTTAGTATTTCTTCTATTATCATGGCAAGCTCTTCTTTATATTCTTCTGTTTCACCAAGATATAGACAAACACTTAAGAATGGAGCTTGTCCATTTGTTGTAGTCATAGAATTAATTTGATATTGGAAGGTTTGAACTCCATCTTGTATTTCTTTTTTGATATCTTCTTTTGCAAATTGTTCTATTTGTTCTTTAGATAGTTTTCTATCTGTATATTTTTTTACATATCTTTTATAACTTTCACGAACAAAAGGTGCTAAATGTGTCATTGTAACAGTTGCTCCTCCATATTGAGAAGATGATGCTGCTGTTATAATTTGTGTTGCTATTGTCATAGCAGTAATAAATTTATGTGGTTTTTCAATCATTACTCCGTTTATATTAGTTCCGTTTTGTAGCATATCATCAAGTTCTAATAAGTCACAGTTATGTAATGCATTTTGTGCAAAATAATCTGCATCATGAAAGTGAATAATTCCTTCATCATGTGCTTTTACAATATCTTCTGGAAGTAAAAATCTTCTTGTAATATCTGTTGATGTTATTCCTGCTAAATAATCTCTTTGAGTTGTTACTACTCTTGAGTTTTTATTAGAGTTTTCTGTATTCCAATATTCTGATTCTCCATCAATTAATTCTTTTATTGATTGATCTGTTGTATTAGATTTTCTTACAAGTTCTCTTGTATATCTATAAACTATATATTTTTTTGCTAACTCGTATTTTCCTATGCTCATTAATTTTGTTTCAATAATATCTTGAATATCTTCGACTAATAATCTTTTCTTTTTTAGTGATTCAATATATTTTACAATGTTATTTATTTGTGTATCACTAGCACGTTCTTCTTCTAAAACTTCATTGTTTGCTTTTCCAATAGCGATTTTTATTTTCTCTCTATCATAATCTACTATTGAACCATCTCTTTTTACTATTTTCATGTTTCAAACCTCCAAAATTCTCTTACCTTATGATTTTATTATACTCTTGTAATTTATATTATTTTTGTTGCAATTGCAACAATTCGATATTTTTATTCTTTTTTTTATTTTTTGTATTTTTAAACCCTTTAAGTATAAGGTTTTTTGTAATTTTATGGTTTGTTATTTTTTTACATTTTTGTTTACACTTATTTACTGATAATAAAAAATGACTACATTTGTAGTCACTTTTACCATTTTTAATTTACATGCTTTTTACTCTTTTTAATATACTGTCACTTGTTGCATTATTGTCATTTATTAGTCTTGTTAAAGATTTTCCTGTATTTAAACTATTTATTACTTTAGCAACTTTTAATGAACAATCAACTTGTTCAAGCCATGGTCTATCATTATATTCATCTTTATAGTAAGTTAAATTTGTTGTATATACTTTATCAAAAGATTTTGATTCATATGCTTTATCAAATACTTCTATTCCTTTTGTAAACATTGCAAATGTTGCTATTAAATATACTTTATTAGCTCCTAAATCTTTTACTTGTTTTGCTGTATCTAAGATTGATTCTCCAGATGAAATCATATCATCTGCAATTATTACGTTTTTTCCTTCTAAAGATGGGCCAACATAGGCATGACCTATAATAGGATTTTTACCATCAATAACTTTAGATGTATCTCTTACTTTTCTAAACATTCCCATATCGCATTTAAATAAATTAGCATAAAGATTTGCTCTTCCTACTGCTCCAGCATCTGGGGATACTATATGCATATTTCTAAAATCAATATCTTCTGCAAGAACCTTTTCTATAATCTCTCTTGTTGGAAAGAAAGATTCAAAACTACTATTTGGTATAGCATTTTGTATGTTAGGGTCATGAACATCAAATGTTATAATATTTTGAACTCCAAGTGATACTAAATCTTGTAATGCTACTGCACAATCTAGAGATTCCCTTCCTTGTCTTCTGTGTTGACGAGATTCATATAGTAGTGGTAATACTACAGAGTTAGAATGTGAATGATTCCTTATTGCACATATTACTCTTTTTAAATCCTGAAAATGGTCATCTGGACTTTTATGATTTTCGTAGTCATACATTTTATAAGTAATACTATGATTGCCAACGTCAGATAATATATATACATCCTTATCTCTAATAGTATTAACTATTTTTATTTTTCCTTCTCCATTTTGAAATCTTACTTCTTCTATTGGAACAACATAATCCATATCAGTATTACGTAGTTCTTTTAAATGTTCGTTAACTTTTTCTCCTAATCCATCAATACTTTTTAAAGTTATTAATCTTAAATCGTCTTCAAATCCTCTCATTTTTTCTCCTTACTGCATTAATTATATATATTATAAAAATTGTTATTAGTATTAATAAACTTAATATTTGTGATGTTGATAAGAAACCTATAAATCCTCGATAAGAATCTCCTCTAAAGAATTCTAGTATAAATCTTATAACAGCATAACTTATTAAATAGATATAAATAAGTTTTCCTTTATATTTATTCTTTTTATAAAAATTATATAGTATGATAAACAGTATGAAATTTAATACTGCCTCTACTAATTGAACTGGAAATCTGCTAACATGATTTGCTGTTTCTACTATAGCATATTGATATGTAAACCCTAGTTTTGATTCTATTCCATAACAACAACCTACTAAGAAACAACCAATTCTTGCAAATCCATGAAATAATGGAATACATGGTGTTAATGTATCAGTAATTTCTTTAAAATCTAGTTTTTTTGATTTTATATATATGGCTCCCGCTAGTAAGCCTCCTAATAGTCCTCCATAGAAAACTGAACCTCCAAAAATAAGGTAAAGGATTTGTAGTAATAATTTAAATGATGTTATTTTATCTATATGTTTTATTGTAATTAATATTAAATTTATATTGGTTATTGCGTATAGTAAATGACTTCCTATAACTAATCCTATACTAGCTATTAAAAGTGTTACTAAATAGTTATAATCATCTTCTTGTTTTTTTGTTGTTACATACTTCACATAAATTCCTACTGCAAATATTCCTATAAGAGCCATTATAGTATAAGTGCTGATTTCTTTGTGTAATATATTAATACTAGGATACATTTTATCACCCCGCTTTTCACACGAAAAAAAAGCCAATAGGCTTTTTATTCAGCTTCAGTTGTGCTATCTTCTAATTCTTTTAACCATTCATTTACTTTTTCTTCTGTAACTGATTTGTTTAATTCATCTACTGCTTTATTTGCTGCACAAGTACATGCAGAACATGCTATAAATAAAAGTGCAGATAAAACAAGACCAATAATACCACATACTAGTCCACCAGTGATTATTCCTTTTCTTGAATCATTTTTCTTCTTAGCTAATACTGAAAATACTATTGCTAAAATACCAAGAATGATTCCTGCTAAAGATAACCACATACCAAGCCATGCAAATACTAATGAAACAATACCACACACTAATGATGCTACTGCAAATCCTGATTTAGTTTCTTCAACTTTAGTTTCGTTCATATACAAATATACCTCCTCGAACTTATTTTCAATTTAAGTTTATCATATATTTTGTTATTTATGCAACATATTTCTACAAAACATTGTTTTATACTTTTTTACTTTGTTAACTTTAATTTTTTAAATATCATTTCAATAAAAATAAGTTTCTATAGCTAAATTATATTCAGTTATAGAAACTTTTTATAAATTTATATTAGTTATTTTATTTCTATTTTATCTTTATTAACATCTACTGTTAATATATCATTTTCTTTTATTTTACCATTTATTAATTCTTTGGCTAATAATGTTTCCAATTCTTTTGATATTAATCTTTTTAATGGTCTTGCTCCATAGTATTCATCATATCCATTGTCAATAAAATAATCTTTAGCTTTAGGAGTTAAATTTATTTTTAGATTTATTCCTGATAATCTATTTTCAATCTCTTTAATTATTTTATCTAAAATTTCATATAATGCATCTTTGCTTAATTTATTGAACACTACTACTTCATCTATTCTGTTAATAAATTCTGGTTTAAAGTATTTATGAAGTTCTTTTGTTACTTCCTCTTCTTTTCCTTCTAGAATAAGATCACTACCTATATTGGATGTCATTATAATAATAGTATTTTTAAAATCTACTGTTCTACCATTTGAATCAGTAAGTCTTCCATCATCAAGAATTTGTAACAATAAATTTAGAACATCAGGATGAGCTTTTTCTATTTCATCAAATAAAACTATACTATATGGATTTCTTCTTACTGCTTCGGTAAGTTGTCCTCCTTCTTCATATCCTACATATCCTGGTGCTGCACCAATTAATCTTGATGATGAGAATTTTTCCATATATTCTGACATATCAATTCTTACCATATGAGATTCATCATCAAATAATTCATAAGCTAAGGATTTGGCTACTTCAGTTTTTCCTACTCCTGTTGGACCTAAAAAGATAAATGAACCTATTGGTCTATTAGGATCTTTTATTCCACTTCTACTTCTTAATATTGCATCACTTACTATTTGTAATGCTTCATCTTGACCTTTTACTCTTTTTTCTAAGTTTTCTTTTAGTGTTAGTATTTTTTCTTTTTCACTACTCATTAATTTAGTAATAGGTATATTAGTCCATTTACTTATTACTTTTGCTATATCATCTTGAGTTACTGTATCACTTAGCAATGTATTTTTACTTTTTTCTCTTAGAGTTTGTAATTCTTTTTCTAAATCTGGAATTACTCCATTTTTTAATCTTGCTGCTGTTTCAAAATCGTAACTATTTTCTGCTTTCTCAAGTTCAAATTTTTTACTTTCTAATTTTTCTTTAACACTTTTTATATCATTATTTATATTTTTTTCTTCATTCCATGAACTTGTTAATTGTTTTTCTTTTACTTGTAGTTCTTTTAATTCATTATTTATTTCCTCAATACGATTCTTTGATACAATATCTTTTTCTTTTTTTATTGCTTCTTTTTCTACTTGTAATTTCATTATTTTTCTTGTTGTCTCATCAAGTTCTGTAGGAACTGAATCCATTTGAACTCTTATTGTTGCACATGCTTCATCTATTAAATCTATTGCTTTGTCTGGTAAAAATCTATCTGTTATATATCTGTTGGATAGAGTTGCTGCCGCTATTAAAGCTTTGTCTTGAATAGTTACACCATGATGTATTTCATATCTTTCTTTTAAACCTCTTAGTATTGTTATTGTATCTTCAACAGTTGGTTCACTAACTATTATTTTTTGAAATCTTCTTTCTAGAGCTCCATCTTTTTCTATATATTTTCTATATTCATTTAAAGTTGTGGCACCTATCACATGAATTTCTCCTCTAGCAAGCATTGGTTTAAGTATGTTTCCTGTATCCATTGCACCTTCGATAGCACCTGTTCCTACTATAGTATGAATTTCGTCTATAAACATTATTATATTGCCTTCTGATTTTTTTATTTCATCTAGAACCTTTTTTAATCTCTCTTCAAATTCTCCACGATATTTTGCACCCGCAATTAATGAAGCCATATTAAGTTCCCATATAGTTTTATCTTTAAGTGATAAAGGAACATCACCCTTTACTATTCTTTGAGCTAGTCCTTCTACTATTGCTGTTTTACCTACACCTGGTTCTCCAATTAAGACTGGATTGTTTTTTGTTTTCCTTGATAAAACTCTTGTTATACTTCTTATTTCTTCATCTCTACCTATTATAGGATCTACAGTTCTTTTTGAAACTGCTTCATTTATATTACGTCCATATTTTTCTAAAACGTTTTCTTCTTCATTGTTTTGATTATACATATTTATCACCCCGATAATGTTATAACAAAAAAATTAGCACTTGTCAAGCACGAGCGCTAATTTATATATTTTATTTATTTTCTTCAATATCTACAGCTTTTATTGTATGAATATAAATTTCATTTTCATGGTTAATATAGAAGCAACATTTTTGATGTGGTGCTATTACGAAGTATTTAACTGGTAATTTTAGGTTATCTCTAACATCTAATAATTCTGTAAATTTATTAATCTTAATTACGTTTAATCCTTCAGTTACTGGTGCACTAGGAGTTTCTACTATTAATCTATCATAGTCTCTTAGTAATTTATTTATATATTTATCATAATTTGTTTTCTTTATTTGAATACGAGATATTAATCTCATAGCTTTGATCATCATAACTATTGCTGTTACAACAAGAATTAGACTTAAGCCAAGATAAATTATATTATTTAATAATAAATTTGAATTACTTACTATGTTACTTTGTTTATTAATTTCGTTGTAATCAAGTTTTATATCTATAGCTTTTTCTGATAATGGAATTACTATATTCATCACACTGTTATTGTTAATAGTAAATTCAGTTTCATTTTCTGTATTTTTCTTATTAACAACCATATAAACGTTTAATTTACTTACTGTTTCAACTCCATAAGTTGATCTAAACTTATTAGCTAATGTATTGAATTCTCCATAATTTACGTCTATGTTTTCTCTAATATTTTGATGAGTATTATTACTCATTACTAAATCTTTTTGATTTAATAATGTATATTCTTTTTCAAAATAATTTTTATCTCCACTAGCATTTGATATTATTAATTTTCCTACTATAGAATAATTAAAGTCTAAATCTTTTTGTTCATCAATATTAAAGTCATAATTAAAGTCTATATTGATTTTATCTATTAAACTCGCTACATAAAGCATATCTTTTCCTAAATACTCTGAGTCATAAAATTCATTCTTCTTTAAATATACTTTATAATCAAGATTACTTTGTTCATTATAATTTATAGTTTTAGCAGACTCTAATCTAAATGATCTTGTTAGTAATAGAGCTCCTGCTGAAAAACAAATTAGGAATGTTATAATGTATATAATTAATCTTGCAGTATATCCAATGTATAACTTATTATTAGATGTCTTTGCTTCTTTTTTAGGCTTTGTTTTTATAGCTTCAACCTTATCTTTTTTGTCTTTTTCTTCAGGTTTTGCTTCATTCATATTAACTCCTCCTTATTTCGATAACTCACTTAACCATACTGTTGGTAATCCGGCATATGGAATCCTATGATTTATTTTACCAATGATATCTTTTCTTTTTATTATCCAATCATCAACATCTTCGTTAGCATCACCTTTTGTATAGTAAAAATACTCATTTTTATCTTTTTCTATTTCTATTACTCTGTGAACAATCATAATTTTTTCTTTTTGATAAGCGATTATGTCTCCAACTTTTAATTCATCATCAGGATTTAATTTAGTTATTATAACTACATCACCTTTATGAATTTTAGGATACATACTTCCACTTCCAATTGCTACAGCGTAGTAATGAAAGTATCCTGTTGTAAAATATACTAAAGCTAATATTACAAAAGATGTAATTGCTATTGGAATCCATTTGATTTTTTTATAATCTCTTTCTATGTGCTCATCTTCCATTTTGTGAGCAAGATTATTCATAATCATTAAAATTATTATTGGATATATTAATGATATTAATGATGTTATATATTCTCCTGTTGCAGGAACTATTGGTAATAAATAATAATATAGTCTTATAACTAATAACCATACTAAATTTGGTTTATAGCCAAATTTACTACTTATATATGTAGCAGTTATGTTGTTACTTATATTAGGCAATACTGTTAATGCTATAAATATGAATGTACTATATGCCGTTTTAAAGTTTGCTACATCTAAAATATTTGTTAAATCGAAGGCTATAAATAATAAACAAGTTGTTATAAGTAGTAACTTTGAACCTTCTGATTTTTGTAACATGTTATATCTCAAGTATTCTTTTATTATTGTTGAGAATATAATTGGCAAAACAAATGTTGTCATACCATTAAGTGTGTAATAGTTATTTACTCTTGAAAAACCTATTATTAGCCCTGATAGGTAATACAATAGGAATGAAAATAGCAAAATAATGAACAATTCCATTATTGCATCTTTAGCATATCTATTTCTATCTTTTTCAAAACCAAATAGAAATTTAAATGCTACTAATACTCCTATTAGGAAAAAAACTATATTATATGTTCTTAATATATTCCATATAAAACTATTTACAAGTAACAACAAAAATATAACGATTTGAAATATTAATAATCTTTTATACCCCTTTTTCATTACTTACCTCCAAATAGTCTTATTAAAATATATTAAAGCGCATATATATTATAATGATAGATACACGCTTTAATTTTTATTAGTCAGCTGTGTCATATAAGAAATCAATTGTTGGAATTGATACTGTTACATCAGCATCTGGGATTGCTCCGTTTGCTGCATAAGTTAAAACGAATTTAACTTTTTTAGTTCCAGTTGTTGGTGCAATTGTATTTCCTGTTATAGCTGCATTATTAGCTTTAGCTGTAGTTGATAATGTTGCTTCATCATCTCCAGAACTAATAACCATTGACATGTTAGAGCATACTGCGTCTAAGTTTTGAGCAGAACCTGTACATTTAATTACATCTTCTGTTGAAATTTTATTTAAGTAAGCAGTATATGCACTTTCATTTTTTACAGTTGCTTCACAAGTTACAGTTTCACCTGGTTTTGTGAAAGTTGCAGAAATTCCACTCCATGTATGATCTGTTGCAGATCCAGCTACTGCTGTTGCAGCTCCTGTTGGAGTACAAGCTGCATCATTATCAAAACTTACTTTAGAAGCAAATTGTTCTTCTCCAGAACCAGCTTTAGCTGTTGCTTCGAATGAATTGATTGTTAATGTTGCACTGAATGCTGCAAAACCAACTGCAAGTCCTACTACTGCTACTACTAATCCTACTATAGCAATAATCTTGAAACTCTTTTCTTTTTCCATCATTTCACCTCCCATCCGCTAAAAAAGCACCACAAAACATATTACACATAATGCACGTGCTATTTTACTACTATATTTCAATTTTATATTTTTTTCCTAATATAGTCAATATTATTTTTGGCAAAATTATTGTTTTTTATAATTAAATCAATTTTTGTTACTCAACTTTACTTTTATTGTCATCTCCTTGTCATTTCTTTTTATTGTAATATTTACTTCATCACCTATATTGTGCTTATATAATTGATATTTGAAGTGCGTTGCGTCATTTACTTCTACATCATCTATTTTTGTTATTAAATCACCTTTTTTTAATCCTGCTTTGTCTGCTGGAGATGAGGATTCAACTGATGCTATATATAGTCTTGTGCTTGTTCTTGTTTCGTTTGGTGATTCATATAAACTTACACCTAAAAATGGTCTTGAAATTTCTTCTCCACTTATAAATTTATTGGCATATTGAACAGCAGTTTTTATAGGAATTGCAAAACCCATACCCTCTATATTTGTGCTTGCTAATTTCATGTTTGTTATTCCTATTACTTCTCCATTGGAGTTACATAATGGTCCTCCACTGTTTCCTGAGTTTATGGCTGCATCTGTTTGAATAACTTCCATTACACTTGAACTATTATTAATAGTAACTGCAACTTCTCTATTCTTACCAGATATTATTCCTCTTGTTACTGTCCATGAATAAGCGCTTGCATCTACTGGTGCTCCTACTGTGAATGCTGTATCTCCTACTTTAATACTATCTGAATCTCCAACTGATGCTACACTTAATACTTTATTACTTGGAATACTTAAAACTGCTATATCTGAGTATGAATCATTCCCTAAAACTTTGGTTGTTATAGATTCTTTACTGGTAAGTATTACTTTTACTTCTGTTGCATTTTCTATAACATGACTGTTTGTTAAAATGTATCCATAATTATCATCTTTTTTATAAACAAAACCAGTTCCTGTTGAGTATAATCTTCCGTTTATATAGCTTTCTACAACTACAGTAGCGTCATAAACTTTTTCTACTGCATCTGATATACCACTATCTGTTACTGTTACTTCTTTGATTGTTTTTTCTACAACTAGATTTTTTAAATAAAACTTATAGAATGCAAAAAATGCACTAACACAAAGAATTATTGTTATTACAACTGACAATATTATATTTATTAGATTCTTATGTTTTAAATACTTATTTTCTTTCATATTACTTTCCTCCACTGTATATATTAAACATTTTTATTAAACAAATATTAAATCGCTATTATATTCTACATTGTTTTTATAAACTTTTTTGTCTATTTATGAAAAAAACAGCTATAAGCTGTTTGTTTACAATATGGGGCGATATATGAGGATCGAACTCATGCATACTTGTTCCACAGACAAGCGTGTTAACCACTTCACCAATATCGCCATGAATAAATTACTTTTATATTTTATCAGTAAACATATAAAAAATCAAGTCTTTTATAAATAAAAAACTACATAATTGTAGTTTATTTTGAATATTTATTTTTGTATTCATCATATAATTCTTTAAACATTGCAAAGTGAACAATTTCTCTTTGCCTTAAGAATAACAATGGTTGAATAATATCCTCATCTTCAGCTAAATTTATTAAATTTTCATATGTTGCTCTTGCCTTTTCTTCTGCTGCCATATCTTCTGATAAATCTGCTATAGGGTCCCCTGTTGTTGCAAAATATGCTGCTGTAAAAGGAACACCATTTGCATCTGTTGGAAATACTGATTTTTTATGTTCTGCATATAACCCGTATAATCCAGCTTGTTTCATTTCTTCTATTGTAGCGTCTTGAAGTAGCTGATCGACCATGGTGCAAATCATCTCAACATGCCCAAGTTCCTCAGTACCAATATCAGTAAGTAAGGCTTTTCCTTTTGCATCCGGCATTGTATATCTTTGATTTAAATATCTTAATGCTGCTGCAAGCTCTCCATTTGGTCCTCCATATTGTGTTAGAATTGCTTTTGCCATTTTTAAATCTTTCTTTTTAATATTTATTGGATATTGAGACATCTTTCTATAACTAAACATTAATATCTAACCTCCCATGGAAAATTATTTTCATCCCACTTCCAAGGATATTCTTTTGTTAATTCACTACCTAAAGAAATTGGTCCATATTTTCTTTCATAGTTTAATACTGCTTCATTATATTTATTTAAGTAATTACCTCTTAGGGTTATTATTTCTTTATTATCTGGATGCAAATCAAGGTATAAATTTAAATCAATTAAAGCTTGATTATACATTCTTATGTCTAAAAGTATTTTACCTTTTTCATTTTGTGTAGTAAGTTCTTTTGGTCTATAATTTTTATAGCTACTATATAGTTCATTAAATATATTTCCTCTTTTTAAAGCTTCATATGGTGTTGTAAGATAAGTTGATTGTCTATCTTCTTCTATAGCTTGTTGATAGATGCTATCGTCATAATAAATATCATAGTTATTCATATTTATTTCCTCCCAAAGTATATTATGATTTTATGGGTTTTTGTGTGATTTTATTTTTTATATTGATTATTATTTATTTTAATGTTATTATTATATTAAATTAGTAATCATTACTAATTTAGAAAGGAATATATTTTGAACAATTCTAAACAAAGAAATTTAATTTTATCAATTGTTAATAACAGTAATTCTCATCCTTCCGCGATGGATATTTATAATGAAGCTAGAAAAACTATTAATAATATTAGTTTAGGAACTGTTTATAGAAATCTTAATCTATTGGTTATTTTAAAGCAAATTAAAGTTATTAAAGGGAAAGATGAATTTTTAAGATATGATAAAATGCTTAAACATAATCACTTTATTTGTGATAATTGTTGCAAGATTTATGATATTTTTGATAGTTATGCAATTTCAAATGAAATTGATGGTAATGTAATATTAGATTATGAGATAAAATATACGGGTATTTGTAAAAAATGTATTCAAGATAAAAATTTAGGAGGAAAAAATAATGGAACTAAAGGGAAGTAAAACTGAACAAAATTTAATGACAGCTTTTGCAGGAGAATCTCAGGCTAGAAACAAATATACTTATTATGCTTCAAAGGCTAGAAAAGATGGCTATGAACAATTGGCCGCTATATTTGAAGAGACTGCTAATAATGAAAAAGAAC
>CAKORS010000012.1 GCA_934101605.1 uncultured Bacilli bacterium | reverse complement strand
GGTCAAACAATAGATGACTCTCCATACTCATATAGTGGTGGTGGAAAAATAGAAAACTATGATTTCCAATTCAAAGGAAAAATAACTTTAAGATATGCCCTATCAGATTCAAGAAACATTCCAGCAATCAAAGCATTCCAATCTGTAGATAATAGTAAAATAAGAAAATTCGTTGAAACCTTAGGTATTACACCAGAAGTTGACTCAACAGGATTTATTCATGAAGCTCACGCTTTAGGAGCATTCGATGGAACTTCTCCATATCAATTAGCTGGAGCTTACGCAGCATTCTCAAACGGTGGATATTATAGAGAACCATATACTGTTAATAAAATTATATTAAAAGAATCAAATGAAACATTAGAATTTAAACCAGAAAAAGTAAAAGCAATGAGCGATTCGACTGCATATATGATTACTAATGTATTACAAGACGTTGCAAAACAAATCGGAGTTTCAAGTGTAATAAATAGTGAAGTTGCAACAAAAACAGGAACAACTAACTATGATCAAGAAACAGCTAAATACTTCGGTTATCCATCAAATGCAACACCAGATGGATTAATCGCTGGATACACACCTAAAATAACTTTAGCAATGTGGACAGGATTTAAAGAAAACAAAAAAGGAAGATATATAACTCAATCACAAATGGTAATCCACAGAAACGGCCTTTATAGAGCATGTGCCAAAGCAGTATTTGATAACGATGGTGCAACATTTACAAAACCTTCAAGTGTTGTTTGGGCAACAGTAGAAAGAGGAAGTGATCCTCTAACACTAGCAAGTTCATCTACTCCAAGCAATATGAAAATAACAGAATTATTCAAAAAAGGAACAGAACCAACAGAAGTATCAGCAAGATATGCAGCCCTAGATGCTCCAACTGGAGTAAGTGCAACATATAATAATGGAAAAGTTAAAATAACATGGAATAGTGTTAACAAACCTTCAAATGCTTCATCTGACTTTGGAGAGTTTGGATATAATGTTTATTTTGAAGGTGAATTCTTAGGATTTACAACAAATAACTATTATACCTACTCTACTTCAGATCCATATGGAACATATACAGTAAAAACAGCATACAAAAAAACAACAAGTAACATGAGTGCTGGTTCAAGTTATACTATATCTCCAAATATTACATTCAATTATAAAGGTGATTCATCAGAATCAATTGCAATAGGAAGTTCATGGAGTCCATTAAGTGATCCAATTGAAGTTTTAGCTGATGGAAAAGATGTTACATCAAGTGCTCAAATAACAACTAAAATAGTAGATCAAAATGGATCAGTAGTAAGTAGCATTGATACATCTCAAGTTGGTGAATACACAGTAACCTATACAGCAAAATATAAAGGCGAAGAAAAATCATTCACTGATATAGTAACTGTAAGCTAATAAACAAATAAAAAAATCTTGGCTTCAAGATTTTTTTATTGTTATATATCTAAATATATTATATAATATTATTATCAAGATAAAGGAGTCGTAGTATGAAAAAAGAAAAAATAAAGCCAAATTTAAAGAAAAATAAAATATTAACAATCATATTTAATACATTACAAATCATATCACTAATATTAATTATTTATACGACATCACTAGTAGGAAAAATAGAAACAAAATGGATAGTATTAGGAATAACAATATTAGTAATGATAAATGCATTAGCCATATTCTTATTAGATAAACTAATGAAAAAAACTAAGATTTATAAAGTTATAATCTTTATATTAGTTTCCCTATTATTAACCGGGATTCAACTATATGGTAGCTACCTTATTTATAGAACTTATAACTCTCTAAGCAGTGCTAATAAATCAAGTGTAACTTATGAAACAAATATAGTTGTAATGAAAGATAGCAAATTAAAAAAAATAGATGATTTAAAAGATAAAACAATTGGTATCGTTGTAGATGAAACATCAATCGATGGTTATGTAATAGGACTTGAAATAATTGATGAAAATAAATTAGAAAAAAACTCTAAAATAGAAGAATATACAGATATTTCAAGTATGTTAAAAGATTTATATGATAATAAAATAGATGCTATTATAGTATCATCAAACTATACAAGTATGTTTACATCAATAGATGCCTACAAAAATATAAAAGAAGAAACAAAAGTAATCTATAAAAAATCTAAAAAATTATCAAAAAAAGAAATAGCAAAATATGTAGGAGAAGAAATAGTAAATAAAAACGAATCAAGTTCAATTACAGAACCATTTACAGTTTTACTAATGGGTATTGATTCAACCGCAGACACATTAGAAAAAAATGCAACAGGAAATGGAGATGCCTTAATGGTTCTAACATTTAATCCTAAAACATTAAATGCAACTATTTGGAGTATTCCAAGAGATACATACGTACCTATTGCTTGTTTTGCAGGACAAAAAGAAAATAAAATAACGCATGCAGGATGGAACGGAGAATCTTGTATGATTAAAACAATTGAAAACTTCACAGGAATAAATATTGATTACTACGTAAAAATAAACTTTAAAGGTGTTGTAAAAATGGTTGATGCTCTAGGAGGTATAACAATTGATGTTCCTGAAGAAATGGATGGAGTTTGTGAGCAAGATAGTAACCGTAACTTTGGCAATCAGCAATGCTTCCACAAAGGAAAAATGGATATAAATGGTGAACAAGCCCTAGCCTTTGCAAGACATAGAAAAACTCTTGCTCTAGGAGATTTCCAAAGAGGATTAAATCAACAACTTGTAGTTCAAGGAATGCTTAATAAATTAAAAGTAATAAAAAGTACAAATAAAGCATTAAAAATACTAGACACAATAAGTAACAGCATTGATACAAACTTTACAACAAATCAATTATTATCATTCTATGACATAGCTAAAGTATTATTCTCAACAAGTAGTAATAGTAATAATATAATAAACATGCAACAACTATATTTAACTGGTCAAGGACAAATGATTTATGATGAAGCAATGGGACTTACTCTTTACAACTTCATTCCTAATCAAGATAGTTTAAATCAAATCATAACAGCTATGAAACAAAATCTTGGCAAAGAAAAAGTAACAAATAAAATAAAAACAATGGACTTCAATATTGAAGAACCATTTGAAATGAAAATGATTGGAACTGATACATCTGGAGGATCATCTTCATATTCCCTACTTCCTTCTGTCGTAGGATTAGATGTAACAACAGCTAAAGCAAAACTAGAAGCTTTAGGATTGTCAGTAAAAATAGAAGAAAAACAAACAACAAGTTACACAAGTGGAACAGTAATTTCACAAAGCTACCCAGCAAATAAACGTATAGATTTAATAAAAGATAGTATAACATTAGTAGTAGCAACTAATTCAAGCTCTAATAATAAAACAGAAGATAATAAACAAGAAGATGAAATAACAGTAGAATTTAACATTCCAAACTCTGAAGTAATTGATACATCTAAAGGTGAAACATACGTTGAGACGGATAAAGATAATATAATTGTATATGAAAAAGGAAAAGATATAACATCAAGTGCTAGTATAAATTATAGTTATGATGACGATAACATAACAAGTCAAACTCCTGAATTAAAAACATATACAGTAACTTACACAGTAACATATAAAAACTTTACAAAAAACTTCACAAAAACAGTTACAATAAAATAAAAGAATTTAGAAAAAATCTAAATTCTTTTTTATTACTCTTTATCAATATTAATAGCTAACAAATAACCCCAACATAAAATTATAAAACAACTTATAATAGACAATAACGAAATATTAAACGATTCAATCTGTAATAATAACACTATAATAGATGAGAAAATTAATCCTAATACAACAAATCGAAACTTAACCTCATATTTCTTAAAATATTTATAAATCAGCTGTGCTATAGTAAACATACCAATTAAGAAACCAATAATAAATATAAAGACCATAAGTAAATTAATACCCAAATCCCTAAAACTCATTATATCTGATAATACATCTATGAGAGGTTCATAATAACCTACTACAATAAGCATCATTGCTCCACTAATACCTGGAACAATCATAATAGCACCACATAATATTCCAACAAGTAATAAAACTATCAATCCTACTACAGTAATACTCTCAAAACTAACACTAGAAACCTTAGGAATAAGTAAACTAGACAAAATAACAAATCCAGATACAAATAAAGAAATCAAAATATTTTTAAAATTAAAAGTATTAGACATCTTCCTAACATACAACTTCATGCCTCCAAGTATAAGTCCTATAAAAAACATAATAGTTTGAACATAATACTTATTTATACAAAAATCAATTAACCTAGATGATGATAACACTCCTATTAAAATACCTAAACATATCGGTAACAAAAAGTAAAAAGATTTACTTTTATTTTTGAAAAAACTTCCTAAAGCATCAATAATATTTTCATATAAACCTAAAGAAACAGCAAGTGTAGCACCACTTATACCAGGAATTATATTAGCAAGTCCTATGATAACTCCTCTTACAAAGTTTAAAAACTTATCCTTCATTAATCTACCTCCTCAAATTCTACTTTATACCATTGTAACATGTAATAAAAAATTATAAAAGATTCAATTAATTTAGTATGTCAATTTTACTAACTATAATTTGATATTCATCATATCTTTTTTCTACCTTACCTGTTATTTTAACTATATTTCCCTTATTTACATTATTATACTTATCATAAACATCAGGAAACAATGTACAACTAACTTCACCAGTATTATCACTACCAGCTATAAAAGCCATTAATCTATTATTTTTAGTCCCTATTTCCTTAATCTTATCAACATTTACAATTACATCAACTACTCTATTAAGTTTATCTTTAATAGAACTAACATCACAAATATTACTATTAAGTAATTTATACTTTTCACTTTTATGAGAAGTTAAATAAAACCCAAATAATTCTTTTTCTTTCTCAAGTAAAAAATCATTATCAAACTCATCATAAAATACTATATTAGGTTTAACAATATCAACATCTCCAAGATCCATTACTAAATCAACATAATTAGTTAAATTATCAATATTATTTATCAAAGTATTAACATTATATCCAAAACAAGAAAGAGCCTTAGAATATATCAAAGATTCTAAAACCTTTTTATTATTCGTCTTTTTTACAGTTCTAATTAAAAAATCATAAATATCCTTAAAAGTCCCTTTCTCCCTTTCAGAAGCAATATAATTGGAAATAACTCCACCAACATTTCTTATTGAAGAAAGGGGAAAAATTATTCGTTTTCCATCAACTAAATACTTTTTATCTAAACTCATATTAACCGTAGGCCCAACCACCTTAATATCAAGTTTTTTAACTTCTCTTAAATACTCTAAAGTCTTAACATCACTACCTACTACATTATTAAGTAAATTACTATAAAAATACTTAGGATAATAGCATTTTAAATACGCCATTCGATATGCAACTATAGAATAAGAAACAGAATGACTCTTATTAAAACCATAATTAGCAAAAGAAAGTATAAGATCATACACTCTAGTAGCAATATCTAAACTATATCCATTATTAACAGACTGATTTATAAATTTCTCCTTCTCATTCTTTAAAACTTCTAACTTCTTCTTACTCATTGCCCTTCTTAAAATATCAGCTTCTCCAAAAGTATAATTAGCCATTCTATTAGCTATTTGCATTATTTGTTCTTGATATACAATAATACCACTAGTAGAAAATAAAATATCCTTTAATCTATCATCTATATAATCTATTTTTTCTTTTCCTTCTCTTCTTCTTATAAAAGAAGGTATATTAGATGCTGGTCCAGGTCTAAAAAAAGCAATAGCACTACAAATATCAGAAAAATTAACTGGTTTTAAATCTTTTAAAAACTTTTTCATTCCATCACTTTCAAATTGAAATACACCAGTAGTATCACCATTATAAAATAACTTAATTACATTCTTATCATTAAAATCCAAACTATTAATATCTATATTTTTATTTTCATAAAATTTTATATCATCTAAAACATTCTTAATAATAGTAAGGTTTTTAATTCCTAAAAAGTCCATTTTAATAAGTCCTATTTCCTCTAAATGATCCATTGTATACTCAGTTAAATACATATCATCATTTTTTATAACAGGTAATATATCACTTAAATTCTTATAGCTAATAACAATACCAGCAGCATGAACACTAGTATGTCTTTTATTATTTTCTATAATACAAGCTATATTATATAAAGTTTTTAATTTTTCATCTGAAGAAATAAATCTAAAAACTTCTTTATTTTTCTTCAAATCTTTTAATGTATCTTTAAAACCTATATTCTTACATATAAAATCAATATCACTACTTCTTACATTAAGAACCCTTCCAACATCCCTAATAGCCTGTTTACTAGCTAAAGTACCAAAAGTAATAATACCAGCTACATTATTAACTCCATATCTATCTCTAACATAAGAAATAACTCTATCTCTATCAACATCAGGAAAATCAGTATCTATATCAGGCATAGTAACCCTTTCAGGATTTAAAAATCTTTCAAAAAGAAGATCATACTTTAATGGATCAACATCAGTAATTCCTAAAGAATAAGAAACTAAAGATCCAGCAGCACTACCTCTACCAGGACCCACCAAAATACCATTTTTCTTAGCATACTTTATATAATCATAAACAACTAAAAAATAATCCTCAAAATGCATATTACATATTACATCAAGTTCATACATTAATCTTTTCTTATATGGATCAGTTACATTACCATTAAGTCTTTTAGTTAAACCTTTAATAGAAAGACTCTTTAAATATTCCTTTGAATCAGGAACGTCATACTTAGGCATAAAAACTTCTTTTGAAAAACTAACACAACACATATCACTAATTAATAAAGAGTTATTTAAAGCAATATTAGAAACCATACTACTGGCTTCTTCATTAGTTAATAAATGATTATGTTGATATACAAAATCAATACCATCACTTATATTTTTACCATCTCTTATCATAAATACATATGGTAAATATTTATATAAATAGTCATATAAATACAAAGTTTCATTAATAAATACAGGTTGATATCCCAAATTTAATACATTACTCTCTAACTCTTTATTATTGACACCTATATAAAAATCACTATATATTTCATTTAATATCTTTCTCCCATCATTATCCATAAAAGCAATACATATAATATCTTTAGAATATTTAGACAAAATATCAACATTTAAAGATGTATCATTTTTTATAGTTTCTATATGACATAAATTATGATAACCAACATCACTTTTAGCATATAATAATATTCTATTGTTATTAAATTTAATTTCCAAACCTATAATAGCTTTTATATCATTTTTTTTACACTTATTAACAATTTCCATAACCCCAAATAAATTATTATCACAAAAAGCAAATGAGGAGATGTTATATCGTTTTAAAGCTAAGATAAGATCATCAACTT
Organism: uncultured Bacilli bacterium; assembly: GCA_934101605.1. Taxonomy (GTDB): domain Bacteria; phylum Bacillota_I; class Bacilli_A; order RF39; family UBA660; genus CAKORS01. Next base: position 13,822 of record CAKORS010000012.1, on the reverse strand, counting down.
TTATTAAACTAGATAATAAACTATAATCAGTTTTTATAAAAAGTGGACAATACATAACATCTACCTCCTTCATTTATATTTTATCATATAAAACAACTTAAAAACATAAAAATGTTGACTTATCCCTTATTTTATGGTAAATTTATAATGCAATTTTCAAAGAGGAGGGACTATAAATGGCTAAAAATTTATCAAATAGAAAACCTAATGTTAAAAATATAAGACCTAACTGTCTAAAAGTAACAAAGAAAAAACAAGGATTAAACCTTCAAGTAGTTACACTAGCAAATGGTGAAAAAGTAAGAGTTTCTGCTAAAGAAGCAAGAACTATGAAAAAAGCAGCTTAATTAAGCTGCTTTTAATATATCTATTTTTTAACACGTTTCTTGCATTTATATGAACTAACAACATCATCTATTGCCTCTATAGGCACACCACTTTCTAACATCTCTTTTACAGATAAGGATAACTTCTCCAACTTTTCCTCTATTGTTGTTTTATCTTCATAATCAACATTATTTTTTATATCATAAAAATCTAAAGATGGCAAATCATCATAAAATAAAGCTCTATCACAAAAATAAAACTCCTCCTTAGAAGTAACTCTACCTATTCTATATTTTTCTTCATCCCTCTTTAGTAAATAAAAATCTCCATGATTAAACTCATTAGGATAAATATAATTTTCTTTAGCATAACTATCAATATATTTATACAAAAAAGCAACACTTGCTATATCTTTTTTATTCAATTTTGTAAAATCATGCTCTGTCAAAATAATACCATCTTTATCTAAAGCTTCATTAAGCCAATTAAAATAATTTTCACCATAATCATATATACTACTCATAACATATCCTCCGTATATAGGATAACACAAAAAATAAAAAAGAGCATTAAAAATGCTCCAAGAAAACAACATATCTCACCTCTGTTGTTTCTTTTCTTTATCAATTACTTTTTCAATTATAATAATAAAAATACTAATAATTTTAAAACTAATAAATATATTAATAATTTTAACTATAGTTATAATAATAGAGATGAGATCTTCATGCTGTTTTAAAAAAACTCTTTTTCTCATAATCTCACCTTTCAATAAGGCAAGATAAACACTATATAACTAAAAAATATTAAGCAAAATAATAATTATTAAAGTGTAAATTATCTTGCCTTTTTAAATAAAATTTTCTATCCAAAATAATTCACACTTCCTTTCTTTTTTAAGTAACAATTATTTGGATGATACGTGACTAACCATCATATAGAAGTCACTAACTCTTGTAATACTTATCATAATTAATCACTCTCCCTTCTTCATAATATTACACCAAGAGTATAAATCCCACATATTTTATTTGTCAATTAAAAACAATAAAAAGTTAATAATTTGCACATAATCTGCGTTTTATCTGCATAAAACAAAAAAAGTATCCATAAAAGATACTTTATATTTTCTAACATTTGAGCCAATGTCATATATATCTACAACTTTTAAAAATACACAAATTGATATATAAATATCAATCAAATACAATATATCATAAAATTGTATATAATTACACAAAATTATTTAATTAAAATTAATAGCTCAAAGAAAAAATCTTAAATTCTTGTTTTATATCTTCTATTAATTTTATCAACACACTGACCATTTACATTATAAATTGCAACACCATCAATTTCATTCATTTCTTTTAAGTATCTGTTAAGTAAATCAGTCGTCGAAATAAATTTAGGTACATCATCACAATCAATTATTGGATCACATTCAGCAAATCCGATCATAAACCCCTCGATTGATTTGCAATACTCTCCTATTTTATACTTATTATCACAAAAATATATAATTCTGTAGCCATCTTCATAATCAATACCAGAACTATTTCTTCTCAAATCCGTTAAATTTATGTTCATAAAATTAACTCCCAACTATAAGTTAATTATAACATATTTCATTCAATATTGGATTATTAATTTTTTTGTAAAAATAATACAAGTTTTTTCATAGAAAGCCCATATAATACTAGAAATGGAAATTTCATATTTATATCTATCATTTTTTAAGATGATTGATTTATAAGACACAAAAAAATCAACCTTTCGATTGATTCCGTATATCAAGTTCAAACTAAATAATTCGAACAAATTTGTCAATGGAGGGGCTAACCGGATTTGAACCGGTGCTCAAGGTTTTGCAGACCCATGCCTTACCGCTTGGCTATAGCCCCATGACAATTGATATTATATCATTATAATTAAAACAAAATCAAGCTATAATATCTATTTATTAATAAAATATGAAATATTATAAAGAATATTTACAATTAAAAGTAAATTTCTATAAAAAAATGTCAAAATTTGTATCATTGAAAAAGCTTTTTTGTTATAATTATTATAAGAATAAGATAATGAGGTGGTATCGTGAATAAACATAAGAAACTTTTAGCATTATTTGTACTCTGTTTTAGTTTTTTTATTTTCTTTAATTCTATCAATGCTGCCACTGCTGTAATAAATGATCCAGAAGGTGTAAATCTAAGAAAAGAACCTGGAACAAATAAAGCTATAATAGTTGCTATTCCTTATGGTAAAACAGTTAATCTTTTATCAACGGATAAATTTAGTGGTGATGGTTGTAGTTCAGGATGGTATAAAGTTCAATATTCATCTTATACTGGTTATTTATGCAGTAGTATGGTAACAGTATCAGCTTCATCAGAAGGCACAACAACTTATAACGGTTACTATACATCAGATTCATGGGGAACAAGAATCAGTGAAGATTACGCAAGTGTTAGAGCAACAGCATCATTTAGTTCATCAATAGACACCCTATATATGGGAACAAAAGTAAAAATATTAGAAAAAGGTTCTACATGGACAAAAATATCTTACTATAACAATAAAACAGGATATGTTTTAACAAAACTAGTCAAAAGTTATGAAGACTTAACTGCAACAGATGAAGCATATTATAATACATTAAGACAAGCTGGTTTCCCAGAAAGCTACTTACCCTTCCTAACAAAGATACATAAGCAACATCCAAACTGGGTATTTAAAGCTGAAAAAACAAACAAAGATTTCAGTACTGCTGTTAATCAAGAAGTAGGAAAAAACTATATTCAAACTAATATTGATTCTTATAGATTAAGTAATAAACCTGCTGAAGGTTCCACTTGGTATGTAGCTTCTTCTTCCGTAGTAGCAGTATATATGGATCCAAGAAATTACTTAAATGATACAAATATATTTGCCTTTGAAAAACTATCATATGACAGTAAAACACAGACAAATTCAATTGTAAAAAATATATTTGGAAGTTCTTATCTTTCTAGTGATAACTATGTAAATACATTTATGAATGCCGGTAAAACTTATAATATTTCTCCAGTTCATTTAGCAGCAAGAGTAAAACAAGAAGGTGGAACAAATGAAAATTATGATGGAGTATCTGGAAAAAGTACACTAAAATATGGAGGAAAAAGTTTGAGTGGTTATTATAACTACTACAATATCGGAGCTTATCAAGATAGTGTAACATCATCCCCTGTTGCTAGAGGTCTTGCTGTTGCAGCTGGAATAGTATCAAATGGAGATTTTGATGGAACACCTTGGAATACAAGAGAAAAAGCAATAACATATGGAGCTAAATTCATTGCAGATAGCTATATAAATAAAGGTCAAGACTTACTTTATTATCAAAAATTTAATGTTGGCCCAAATGCTTATTATACTGAATATACAAACCAATATATGACAAACGTTGTAGCACCAGCTAGTGAAGCACTATCAACACACGATACATATAAAGATAATAAAATAATTGATACAGCATTTACTTTCTATATCCCAGTTTATAATAATACACCATCAACTTACACAATACTACCTCCTATAGGGGATACAAATAATAACGTTAAAGATATAAAAATTGATGGAACAACAATTAACGGATTCGATAAAGATGTTCTAGAATATACAACATATGTAGCATATGATAAAACAAGTGTTAATCTAACAGCAACAAAAGAATCTAATAATGCTACTCTAACAGGAACAGGAACAATTAAACTTAACAATAAAACAACTCAAGCAAAAATAACAGTAACCAGTCAAACCGGTGAAGTAAAAACATATACAATAACTATAATTAAACAAGATAAACCAGCCGATCCTTCAAATAAAACAGTTGAAGAAATAATGAACAAAATAAATATAAAATATCAAGATGGTTATCTAACATACATAAAACAAAATACAACAGGAACAGAATTATCAAATACTATTTATTCAAAAGACGCAAATGCAAAAGTTACAATAACTGATAAAAATAACAAAACAAAAACTAATTCAAATCTTGCAACAGGAGACAAACTAAAAGTTACAATAGATAATGATACAAAAACATATACTTTATCAGTAAAAGGAGATTGCAGTGGAGATGGAAAAATAACTATTCTAGATCTATTAAAAATTCAAAAAGCAATCCTTAATAAATCTCCTCTATCTGGAGAATACAAAGTAGCCGCAGATACAAATTATGATGGAAAAATAACTATTTTAGATTTATTAAGAGTTCAAAAAGCAATTCTTGGTAAAACAACTTTACAATAAGGAGGAAAAAATGAAAAAGAAATTATTATTAATAACCGCCCTACTCTTAACACCATTATTAAAAGTAAAAGCTGCATCAGGATTAATTGACATATACGCATCAAATAAAAATCCAACTGTAGGAAGCACAATAACAGTTACTGCATATTCATCTTGTAGTACAAGTATATTTGCTTATGACTATACAATAACATATGATACATCAAAATTATCACTTATATCTAGCAGTGGTAATTGTTCTGGTCTATATTGTGTTGGTTCAATTACAAGTGGAAAAGGAACAGATACCTTTACATTTAAAGTTATAGCATCGGGTTCCTCAACAGTTTCAGTAAAAGCTGCAGGAATGATCGCCGAAGATGAATCTTCAGTTAAACCATCTATATCTCCTGTTACAATAACTGGTAAATCAGCCTCATCTGGATCAAATAATAACTCAAACAGTAACTCTAGTTCTTCAAATAATAATTCTAGTAGTAATAAAACTTTCTCAACAAATAATAACTTAAAAAGTCTTTCAGTTGAAGGTCAAAAACTAGATAAAGATTTTAATAAAGATACTCTAGAATATAAATTATCATTAGATAGTAAAACAGAAAAAATAAAAATCAATGCAGAAGCAGAAGATGATAAAGCAAAAATTGAAGGAACTGGAGAATTTGAACTAGATTATGGAGAAAACAAATTTGAAATCATAGTCACATCAGAAAAAGGAACAACGAAAAAATACACGATTATAGCAACAATCGAAGATAAAAATCCAATAAACATTACAATTAATAAAACGGCTTACACAATTGTAAAAAAAGCAAGTCTTTTAAAAGAAGATAACTACGAAGCTAAAACAATAACAATAAATAATCAAGAAATTCCAGCTTTATATAATAAAACAACAAATTTAACTTTAGTAGGACTTAAAAACACAAAAACAAATAAAATAAAATTATATATATATAATGAAAAAAACAATACATATTATCAATACTCTAATATTAAAATAGGAAATCTATCACTAACACCATTAGATAAAAAACCAAATAATAACTATAAAAAACTTACAACAATAACAATAATTGAAGATAAAGCACAAATATACAAAATAAACAAAACATCAAAATTCGGAATGTTCTACGCTAAAAACAATAATACCGGAAAAAATGCATGGTATATATATGATGAACAAGATCAAACAATACAAAGATATAATAAAGAAGAACTAAATACCTTAAACACTAAATTAAATAATACAAAAACAATATTACTATCACTTGCATCATCTTCCTTATTATTTGCTATATTATTTATAATTTCTTTAACAAACAACATTAAAATAAAAAGTAAAACAAATAAAAAAGATAAAACACAAGAAGAAAAAAAGAAAAGCACTAATTAAAGTGCTTTTTTTATTATTAAAAAAAGAGTAAACATTTACTCTTCTTCTCTTAACATAACATCAAATGTAGAAAGCAAAGTAGCTAATATAGTTTTATCTTCAACACTTTCTAAAGTAGCATCAGAACAATCTACTTTTAAAATATCATATTCGTCTGTTACATTTTGTTCATCATCAGTTATTTTATTAACATATAAATACTCAATTCCATCTAGCATTGTAGATGCTAAAACAACAACTTTATCATGTTCGTTAAAAACTATTACATCGTATCTCTTAAAATTATTCATATTTAACCACCTTTTTATTCTCTATTTTATTATTTACCTCTACCTTTATTTACTTCATGCCATGTATAAGCACCAGCACCAGCTAAAGCCTCACCTAAAAGTGCTCCACCAACTCCTAATCCTAAAGGTCCAGCAAATAAAGCAGTAACTCCAACTAATGCCGCAATTGCTGCAACTGAAGCAATTGCTCCTTTTTTATGATTCTTAATACTATCAACTAAAGCAGAACCTGTCCTTTTAATTAAACTTGGACGAGTTTTATCTCTATGTTTTGATCTCTTAAAACCTTTTCTATTATCATTTTCTTTTTTTTCTTTTTCAGAAGATACTTCTTTTGATTCTTTTTCATCTGCTTTATCATTATTTTTAACAATATTATCAATGTTAAATTCATCTTTTACAGGTTCTTCCTTTTTATCTGATTCTAAAGTTTTAGATTCTTCAGTTTTTACATCAGTATTATTAGCTTTTACCTCTTCTTTTTTATTATTAGCTATATCTTCCTTCATTTTCTTTTCAGCCATTTTCTTATCAACTTCTAATAATTCTTCATAGCTCATATGATCAACAATATTAGAAACTAAACTAGCAGCTTCATAATTAGACATCATAGATAAAGATTCATCAGAATAAACTCTTTGTCCTAATTTATTCTTTAATTTTGCTAAAAAATCTAAATTAGTATTTAATTCATAATCAAATCTATATTGTTTTTCTCTAGCCTCCATTCTCTTTCTAGTTTCTTCTGCTTGTTTTCTATTCTTATCAACTAATTCATCATGTTTTTCTTGCCATTCTGATTTTTCAATATTAGCTTCATTAGCTTTAGCCATACTATTCATAATATTTGCATATGCTTCCTTAGATAAATCACCATTCATAAATAATTCTGTTATTTTTGCAATCTCTTCAGGCTTCATAATATCACTCCCTTTTAATGTCCCATATTATACCATTTTTTACTATTAAAGTCAATTCTACAAATAGATTATAACACAATAGATAAATAAAAGTAAATTATAAAAAACCAAAAATATTATTATTTACATCAATCCTCTATAATTAAAACATTTACCTTTCCACTAACAGGTGTGCAACCATCTATCATAATAACTTTATTATCATCTCTTCCTAATACTGAATAATCATTAATATCACCAACACCATATCTTCTTCTTATATCATTAGTGCTAAAATGACCTACAACTACAGTTTTTTTAGTATTATTTATTTCTTTTCCAAAGAAACCCCCATCATCCCATAATAAATTATCCCAACTAATATTAGGTTTCTTAAAATCTTTTACATCACAATCTATTGAGGCATGAGTAAAAATATAGTTCTTAGTTTCATAGTAATAAGGAAAAGAACTTATCCAACTAAGTAACTCAGGATACTTTTTATTAATATCATTCATAACTAAACTATTCCAAGCCTTAAATGCTTTAACTTTAGAACTTACCTTTTCATTAAGTTCATCTTTTCTCTTAAAATAACTATCAATTCCTTTATCATTATCTAACAAACTATTAATAGTACTTCTAAAACCATTATTATAAAAATTAAATTGATTCTCTAATAAATCATAATTAGTCAAAAAATTAATTAAAAAACTATCATGATTTCCCTTCAATATAATACACTTACCTTCATCAGTTAATCTTTTAAGCCATAAATAAACTTCTTTACTTTTTGGTCCCCTGTCAAATATATCACCCAAAACTAATAACTTGTGTTTTGGATTATTCTCATCATATGAAGCATTATTTAAATCTCTAATAGCCTCATCATAAAAACCATGTATATCAGATACAACAAAATATTTAAACTTCTTTACTGCCATAATTATCACCTAGTATATCAAGTATAACACTTTACTAAATAAAATAAATATTTTACACAAAACTTGACATAATTATTTACATTTTTTAAGTTTTGCTAAAGCCTCATCAAAACTTTTAACTTTAATAATCTTAATATTTAATTTACGTTCCTTTTTATATTTTAATGCTTCTTCATAATTTTCATAAGGAACTATGAATACATCTGCCATATTACTAGCAGCAGCACTAAGTTTATAAGTAACACCACCAATCTCTGTAACATTACCATCAAAATCTATAACTCCTGTACCAGAAATCACTTTACCACAAGTAATATCTTCTTTAACAAGTTTATTATATATACTTAAAGCAAGCATAATACCACCACTAGGACCTGCTTCATTATCACTAAAATCAATATTTATTTTTGGCTCTACTTCATAAGTATAATCAGTGTAAACACTTATACCTACTACTTTTAAGTCATTATATTTCTTTACATAAGCATATCTTTTCTGTTTAGTCTTACCACTCATCACTTCTATATCAATTTTTTCATCAAAACAAAACTTATTTATCTCTTTGCTTAACTCTTCACTACTACTAATAGAAACACCATTAACACTAATAATTTGATCACCAACTTTTAAATTTGTATCACTAATTTTATCAACGTAACTAACATATAACTTTTCTTCACGAGTCTTAATAGTCTTATCAGCCTTAGAATACGCAACAAATAAAGCAGAATCTAAAGAATTATTAAAATAGTATCTTTCTCTAGTTTCATAATCCAAATAATCTTCATCCAAAGTTACATCTTTTATTCTTTCTATCTCATAAGAAGGTATAACATAAGATAACAAATAATATAAAAGATTAGCATGAGCTTGTTTAACATATAAAGAATTAATACTACCTTTAACTATCTCTCCATTATAAACTTCTATTTTTTCATCAACATTCATAATTCCTCCACCTAAAGTCACATAATAAGGAACAGGTATTATAACACTAAATAATAAAACAAAAGATATAAATAGCAATAGAAAATCACTTTTAAAAATTTTTAACTTTCTCATATAAAATCTCCCAAAACTAATATAATTATAACAGGAAAGTGAAAAATATGAACAAAAAACAATCAACATTTTTAAATTTAATAATAGTAATATTCTTAATATTAGTATTTATAAAATCAAAAGAAATTAATAAAGTAATAATAACTACTTCTATAATATTTATAAAAAATGTCTTCCCATCTCTTTTTATTATGTTCATAATAAGTGATCTATTAATAAATCTAAAATTACCAGAATTATTAGGAAACTTACTCATACCAGTTTGTAACAAACTAAAAATTAAAAAAAATATTACATTTATTTTCATATTTTCACTTATATCAGGTTTTCCATCTTCCGCAAAAATAATAAATGATTTATTAGAACAAAACAAATTAACCATAAAAGAAGCCAATAACATATTAAAATATACATTCTTCTCAAATCCCCTATTTATTATTAATACAATAGGTATATTATTATTAAAAAATAAAATATCAGGTTATATTATACTAATATCACATATACTAGGTAATATTATAATTTTCTTCATTTATAAAAATAAAGATATAATAATAAATAAAAAAGAACAAATAAAAGAACCTGAAAAAAACATATTTATAATACTATTTAATTCCATAAATAAATCTATAAAAACCATCTTAAGTATATTTGGTATTATAATATTTTTTTCATGCTTTACTTCTATATTAACTAATATAATTAATTTAAATATAATTGAAAAATCAATACTAACAGGAATAATAGAAATTACAAATGGAATAAACTTATTATCAATATCAAATATTGATATAAAATTAAAATTGTCAATTATAACTTTTTTAATATCATTTGGTGGTTTTTCAATTCACTCTCAAATAATGAATGTCTTAGAAAATAAAAACATAAAGTATCTAGAATTTTTTAAATCAAGAATACTTCATGCTTCAATTTCATTTATCATTACATATATATTATGTTCTATAATCCTATAGGATAAACAATCTTTATTCCAGTTTCTTTATTATTATAATAAAAAGGAACAGAAATAGTTAAAAACTTATTATTTATCTCTATATAAGTCTTATCCCTATTCATCTTTACATAACTAGGTATTTTATATTTTATTCCATCATACTTTATAAACTTCATACCAGTATCAATTAATAACTCTTTATTACTAGAATCTTTAAACACTAAAACTTTACATAATATATAATCCTCATACTTATTAGAGCAATCATGAACCCCATTAAATTTAAGCTTAATAAGATCATCTTCAATCTCTCTAATAACTATATCTTTATAGTCTTTAATCTCTATAATTTTTTCCTTTTCATTTTGAGTCTTCTTAAGATTAGTTATAAGTCCCATCATAGCAAGCATAACAATCATTAACATAGTAAAAGTAATAACAACCTCAGTTATAGTCATACCCTTATTATTAAGCTTCATCTCTATCACCTACACTAACACTTATAATATCACTTGTATTACTTTCATTATTATAATTACCATACTTATCCTTTATAACATTAGCCTTTAATCTTAACATTAAATCAGTATCAACAAGTATAGAATTATTATCTAAAGTAATTAAATAAGAAATATTAAAATCATCTTTTACAGTCTTAGTAATACTCTTTACTTTAACATCTAAAATATTACTATTTTGATCTAATACATCTATAGAATTAATATCTATATCATCTTCCAAAAATCCATTTGAATCATTACAATTCAAACCAAAAACTATATCTTCATTAACACCATAAATCTTACTATTAACAAAATCAAAATTACAAACAGGACCTTCTTTATCAATATCACTATCAGTATATAAAGAAGAATAAGAATAGCCATATTTACTCTTAACTATTAATTTATAATACTCTTTATCAGAAGTAATAGTCTTATTTGATAAATTCTTTATATAATCTTTTAGTTTTCCATTATATACATTCTTAATCTTTTTAACATCACTAGTAGTAATAATTACTTCATCTATATCAAACCTTTTCATAAGTTCTTCACAAAAATCTTTATTCTCTTCTTTTATATAATCACATTTATTACCATCATACAAAACCAAATATTGAGAAGAATCAAAATTAAATTCTTCATTAATATATAATTTTCTAATATAAAAAGCATCATACGTAGTAGTAATATCATTATAATTAATTCTTTTATTAAACTTATCAATCGAAGAAGACAAACTAACATAAACAGTAACAAACAAAGTCATTAACATAACTACTACTATTAAAAACTCTACTAAAACAAAGCCCTTCTTATTTAATTTCATATTTTTTCTCCCAAATTATTGATTATAATACAAATCTATTATATAATATTTTTATAATAAATACTAGAATAAAAAGAATAAAAAGGGGATGTCATTATGAGGACATTTAATTTTGCAACCAATGAAGTTGCAAGTATAGTAAATAAAATAATTATTGATGCTGTAGTTTTAAACGCAAGTGACATTCACTTCGATCCGGAAGAAAACTACTTAAAAGTTAGAATAAGAGTTGATGGTGATTTAAGAGACTATGCATCTATCGAAAATAATTATAAAAATAATCTTATCACTCGTATCAAACTTTTAGCAGGAATGAACATAACAGAAACAAGATTACCACAAGATGGTGCTATAAAATCCACTATTGGAAATAAAAATCTTGATTTACGTGTTTCAACTCTTCCAACCAATCATGGAGAAAAATTAGTAATTAGAATTCTTGATTATTACATGAGTTTAAAAGGAATAAAAGACCTAGGATTTTCTAAAGAAAATTTAGATAAAGTAAATCTAATGTTAAAAAATCCAAACGGTATTATTTTAGTAACCGGAGCAACAGGTTCGGGTAAATCAACCACTGTATATGGTATGTTACAGGAGTTAAATAAAGAAGAAACAAATATAATAACAGTAGAAGATCCAATAGAAATGAACCTTGAAGGAATAAATCAAATACAAGTAAATTCAGAAATTGGACTAGATTTTTCAACAGTTCTAAGATCAATACTAAGACAAGATCCGAATATTATACTAATTGGAGAAATAAGAGATTCTGAAACTGCAAGAATTGCAATAAGAGCATCTATAACAGGTCACTTAGTTTTATCTACATTACACACTAATAACAGTCTTACAACAATAGAAAGACTTTTAGATATGGATGTTGAAAGATACTTATTATCAGCTTCATTAAAAGGTATAATATCACAAAATCTAACTAAAAAATTATGTCCTAAATGTAGAAAATTAAGAAAAACTACTGAAGCTGAAAAACAAATATTTAAAAAAGTATTAAATATAGATGTTAATGAAGTATATGAAGCAGTAGGATGTCCTGAATGTCATAAAGGTTACAAAGGAAGATTTTCAATTCAAGAAGTATTAATTATAACAGATGAAATACGTGAAGCAATAAATGAAAAAGTTCCAAGACAACAATTAAAAGAAATGATTTATAAAAATAATGTTAAAACATTATTACAAGATGGATTAGAAAAAGTAATCGAGGGTAAAACAACAATAAGTGAAATTTTAAAATTAATAGATCTAGATGATGATTATAGTGAATTATTCAAAAAAACAAAAAATGAACAAAAACTAGTTAAAGAAGTTACACCTCCTATTCTAGATACTCCAATAAATGAACTATTTGAAACTAAAAAAGAAACAATAGAAAAACCAATACAACAAGAAAAAGAAATAAACACTATTCCTACATTTGATTCATTCCAAAAAGAAACAAAAAAAGAAGAAAAAAGCTATATGAGAAATAAAAATAGTTATACAGAAGAACTACCAAAACAAAATACAAATTCTAATCTAGAAACAACCCAAGATATTTACCAAGCAATTATGAATAAAAATAATCTAATAAATGATTCTAAAATAAAAACAAAAGAAGATTTAAGTTATACAGACAATTTATTAGACCTAATAAATAATGACCTACTATAAAAGTAGGTCATTTTTATAATCTCCTAGGATTAAAAGTTATTTCAAGTTTTATATCTTTATTATTAAAATAATGTTCTTCTATATCTCTTAAAGTATCTATAATTTCTAAAACATTCTTATATTTAATTATTATTTGAAATCTATACTTATTATTAAGCTTAAATATATTTGCAACTGATGGACCTAAAATAATAGAATTATTTATTTTACTCCTCAACAATTTACTTATTTTTATACTCTCTTCACTAGCCTTATTATAATCACTAGAAACAACTCTTATCATACATAAATAATAAAATGGTGGATAAGAAAGTTTTTTTCTTATCTTCATCTCTTCATTATAAAATCCTATATAATCATTATCTTTAGAATATCTTAAAGCATAATGAAGAGGATTAAATGTTTGAATTACAACCTCTCCTTTTACCTTTCTCCCACTTCTACCACTTACCTGGTTAATTATTTGAAAAGTCTCTTCACTTGCTCTAAAATCAGGAAAATTTAAACTTATATCAGCATTTAAAATACCTACTAAAGTAACTGAAGGAAAATCAAGACCTTTAGCTATCATCTGTGTTCCTATTAATACATTATACTCCTTATTTTGAAAAGACTTAATTATATTCTCATGAGAATTTTTCTTAGTAGTAGTA
>CAKORS010000011.1 GCA_934101605.1 uncultured Bacilli bacterium | reverse complement strand
TTAATATATCATGCCACATAATATTACCTCCATATACATTTTATAAAAAAAACATAAGTTTTACAACCATTTTTTATGCTTTTATAACAACTTTGCTCTTCTTAAGGAAAAAATAATCACCCTCTTCAAAATCACATATAAATAAATTATTAGAATATTCTCTTAAATCATCAAAAAAAGCTGGAAAACTAAGATTAGTTTCAATCCTAATATTAGAATTATTAACCTTCATAATGCTAACCTCATTTAAAAATAAATTATTAATTATATGTTCATTATTAGTATATGAATACATCATAGAATCTTTATATCTATCTTTTATAAAATTATTAAGCTCTATCTTATTAAAAAATAAACTAACCTGAGAAAATAAATTATACCCATAATTTTTATCAATCTCTCTCATATAATAAATCCTATTAAAAATATCAAATAATTCTTTAGGTCTATCCTTATATAAAGTAACAAACTCTTTCTTTAAATTAAAACCATAATATACTTTCATTACAATCACCAAAGTAATTGTATATTATACCTTTAAAATAAATTGTAGAAAAAAAGAATAAAACTAAAATTTTATTCTTTCTTCAATATAACTTTCTATATCATCTAAATTTATAACAATTTGTTCCATTGTATCTCTATTTCTTAAAGTTACAGTATTATTATTAATTGTTTCATCATCAATAGTAATAGCAAAAGGTGTTCCTATAGCATCACTTCTTCTATAACGTTTACCAATAGAACCAGCTTCATCATAACTAACCATAAATGATTTAGATAATTTGCTATAAACCTCACGAGCTTTTTCTCCATGATATTTCTTTGCAAGTGGTAAAACACTAACTTTATAAGGAGCTAAATAAGGATGTAATTTTAATACTTCTCTTGTATCATTATCTAACGCTTCTTCACAATACGCATTACATAAAATAGTTAATACTAATCTTTCCACTCCTAAAGATGGTTCAACAACATATGGAATATATTTTTCATTAGTTTCAGGATCTAAATATTCTTGTTTAATATTTGAATATGTTTGATGTTGTTTTAAATCATAGTCAGTTCTACTGGCAATTCCCCATAACTCTCCCCATCCAAAAGGAAATTTATATTCTATATCAGTAGTAGCATTACTATAAAAACATAACTCTTCTTTAGAATGATCTCTTAATCTTAAATCTTCTTCTTTTATTCCTAAAGAAAGCAAGAAATTTTTACAATATTCTTTATAATACTTAAACCATTCAAGCTCAGTTCCAGGTTTACAGAAAAATTCAAGTTCCATTTGTTCAAACTCACGAACTCTAAATATAAAGTTTCCTGGAGTAATTTCATTTCTAAAACTCTTACCAACTTGCCCTATTCCAAAAGGAACTTTAAGTCTCATACTTCTTTGAACACTTAAGAAATTAGTAAAAATTCCTTGGGCAGTTTCAGGTCTTAAATAAATAGTATCTTTTGCATCTTCAGTAACACCTTGAAATGTCTTAAACATAAGATTAAATTGTCTTATATCAGTAAAATTAGATTTACCACATTTAGGACAAGGTATTTTATTTTCCCTAATAAAATTAATCATTTCATCTTCACTCATCGCATCTCCCATCTCAGAGTTAGTAAAATCATCAATTAATTTATCAGCACGATGTCTTGTCTTACATTCCTTGCAATCAATTAATGGATCAGAAAAAGTCTTTAAATGTCCTGATGCTTCCCATGTTTTTGGATTCATAAGTATAGCAGAATCAAGACCAACATTATTAGGATCTTCTTGAACAAACTTTTTAAGCCATGCACTTTTTATATTATTTTTAAGTAAGACTCCAAGTGGTCCATAATCCCAAGTATTAGCAAGTCCTCCATATATTTCACTACCTTGAAATATAAATCCATAATTCTTACAATAATTAACTAATTTTTCCATTGTTATTTTTTCCATTATATCTCCTCCTATAAAATAAAAAACTTGAAAAACAATACGTAAAGACGAGTAATAAACCCGCGGTTCCACTTTACTTATTCTTCTTCAAGAATCCCTTTTCTATAACATGCTCATGGTTTCCAAGCCACTAAAACGCATTCAAAATACAATTATATTTTATTATAATATTATAAAAATGTAAACAACAAATTAAAAAAATAAGTATTTAAACATTTGTTTGACAAATATAAGTTTGTATGATACGATTGTGGTGTATAAGGAGGATTTATGGAAAAATTAACTACTAAACAAGAACTTGTTTTAAAAGAATTAAAAAAATTTATGGCCAATAAAGGATATCCACCTACTGTAAGAGAATTATGTAAATTAACAAATTTAAGTTCTACTGCAACTATACAAACACACCTAGATAATTTAATGGAAAAAGGATACATTAGAAAAGATTCTGCAAAAAATAGAACTATTGAAATCCTAGTTCCAAATGAATATCAAGAAAAAGAAGAAAAGGTTGTATCTGTTCCACTACTTGGAAAAGTAACCGCAGGAACACCAATTGAAGCAATTGAAATGCCTAATGAATATTTTGAAATACCAGTTTCACTATTATCTCATAAAAATAAAGAAATATTTACCTTAAGAGTAAGTGGTGAATCAATGATTAACGTAGGTATATATGATGGAGATATTATAATGGTAGAAAGAGCAAATACTGCTAATAACGGTGATACAGTTGTAGCAATGAATGAAAATAATGAAGCAACTGTAAAAACTTTCTATAAAGAAAAAGATCATATTAGATTACAACCAGAAAATGATTATATGGAACCTATTATTTTAAAAAATGTAACTATTCTAGGAAAAGTTGTAGGATTATATAGAAAATTATAATAAAAAATGTTTGATTAAATTCAAACATTTTTTATTTTGCTACAAATCTCTCAAAACTTTCTATTTCTTTATCATTCAAATCAGTCAAAGCAAGTTCTTCTATTAATTTTTTCTGATCTCTACTAAGTTTTTTTGGAGTAACAACTTTTAATACAACATATAAATCTCCATATTTACCATAATTAGGATCTTTTATACCTTTACCCTTAATTCTGTGTTTATCTCCACTTTCTGATCCACTAGGAACAGTTAATGCTATTATACTACCATTAGGTAATTTAATATTTTTCTTACAACCTAAAATTGCATCAGTAAAAGTAATAGGTAAATTAATATATAAATCATTACCTTCCCTATAATAGAATTCATGTTCTGCTACTCTAAACTCAATATATAAATCTCCATTTTCTCCACCATCTATAGAAGCTTCACCATAACCAGATAATCTTATTCTTTGTTCATTATCAACACCTTCTGGAACTGTGACAGTTATATTTTTAGTAACCTTTACTCTTCCTTTACCACGACATTTAGAACATACTTCATCATAAGTCTTACCTTCTCCACCACATTTAGGACATGTACTTTTAGTTAAAAATGTTCCAAATAAAGTATGTTGTTGACTAGTAGTGGTACCACTTCCGTGGCATTCACTACATGTATGTTCACCGAAACCACCTTTACCATTACATTTATCACACTTATCCATTGTAGTAATCTCTAAATCCTTCTTACATCCTAAAATAGCTTCTAAAAATGTAAGTTTCATAATAACTAAAGAATCATTTCCACGAGACTTTCTCGTTCTAGAAGAACCCCTTGAAAATCCTCCAAAACTAGATGAGAATCCACTTCCACCGAATAAATCATCAAATATAGATGAAAAATCAAACCCTGAGAAATCATATCCTCCAAATCCACTAGCACCACCATTTTGATCAAATGCAGCATGACCAAATTGATCATATTGTTTTCTTCTTTGTTCATCTGATAAAACAGCATAAGCTTCCTGTGCTTCTTTAAATTTTTCTTCAGCATCAGGTTCTTTAGATACATCAGGATGGTATTTTTTAGCAAGACGTCTAAAAGCAAGTTTTATATCACTTTCACTTGCATCTTTAGAAACACCTAAAACTTCATAATAATCTCTTTTACTTGCCATAACAACATCTACTCCTCATTAATTAAATTGTCTAACCTTTCAATCAAACTATTCATATATGATACACAAGAAGATAAAATCTCTTCATTTGTAAAATCTATATCTATACTCTTTAACTCATCAAGAGGACTCATACTTCCTCCTAAAGATAAGAATTTCAGATATTTATTTAAATATTCTTTATCACCACTTAATATCTTAGTAGCAACATAACATGCTCCCACTATACCAACTGCATACTTGTAATAATAAAAACTGTTATAGTAATGTGGAACATATAAACAAGATGGATTATCAGATACACTACGTTCTACAATATCTCCGTAATAATCATCCATTATTTTTTTGTTTATTGAAATAAATTCAGTAATTCCAATTGTTTCCTTATTATCTATTCTTTCATGAACTTCCTTTTCAAATATAGAACCACTTGCAACAGTTCCAAAGAAATTATCAGTCATAAACTCTAACATATTATAAATAGCAAGTTTCTTTAACTCTTTATCACTACTATTTTCTAATATATAATTAGCAAGTAATATCTCATTAGTTAAAGATGCAACTTCCGCTACTAAAATAGTATATTCTGATAAATGGAAAGGATTATTCTTAGAACTATAATAAGAATGCATTGAATGTCCAAGTTCATGAGCAAGAGCAGATACACCATAATAATCTTCAGTAAAATTAGCTAAAATAATAGGATTTCCTTTTCCACAAGAAGTAGAATAAAAACCACTTCTTTTACCCTTATTTGGATATACATCTATCCAGTGATCACTAAAAGCTTTAGATAAATCATCTATATATTTATCACCATATACTCCTAAAGCCTTAAGTATCATATCTTTAGCATCTTCAAAACTAAATTTATGATTTTTTTCATCTAAAATAGAAGCCCTAATATCATAATCATAAAAAGTATCTAACCATAAAGCTTTCTTCTTTAATTTATAATATTTATGTAAAGTTCCTAAATTAGCTTTAGCAAATTTAAGTAAACTATCATATACATCAACAGTAACATCATCACTAAATAAATACATCTCTAAAGTAGATTTATATTTCTTAGTAAGAGCTACATAAGAATCAGCCTTTAAATGATTTTCATAATTTATTGCTAATACATTTTCATATTCTTTATATTTTTCTATTCTTTTCAAAAAAGCATCTTTTCTTACTCTTCTTACAGGAGATTTTAAATACTTAGAAATATTACCATTAGTTATCTCAACCATATCAGAATTCTCATCTTCTATAGTTCCATACTTAATAATACCATTAGTAATAGTCTCAGTATTTTGTTCAAACCCCATATCTAAATCACTAATATTAGATAATAATATATTAGTTTTTTCATCTACCACATGTTTTTGATATTTATATATATCATTTAAATCAAAAGTAAATTCTTTCAATCTATCATCTTGTTCTATGTAATCTTTTATAACTTCATAATCAGTTCCTAACATCTCAGGAACAATAAATGATGTTGCTTCACTAACTAATGATGCTAAAGCTAAAATCTCATTATATCTTTTACTATTTTCTTGATTCATAACATCCTGATCCTTCATGCTGTTAGCATATACATATAAATTAGTTAATATATATGAAATCTTATCATCCATCATTAAAAAATTATATAAAGAATCACTTGAATCATTAATATGCCCTTTAAACTTTTCTATATCTTTAATTAAAGCTTTTAAAGTATTACAATCATCCAAATACTCTTTTTCATTCTTATAAATACTACTTAAATTCCATTTATAAATATCCAAAACTTCTTCCCTTGTTTTTTCTTGTTTTATCATATATTCTCCTTAAAATATAGAAGTCCCGAAGGACTTCTAATTATTTTTCTTCAAACTCAGCTTCTTTTACATCACTATTTTTATTGTCTTTTTTATCTTCTTTTTCTTCCTTAACTTCTTCATTAGGTGCTTGTTGTTGATATACTTTTGCTGCTAAAGCATAAGTAGATTCTTGTAATTTTTCAGTCTTTTTCTTTATATCTTCAACATCATTTGCATCCATTGCTTTCTTTAAGTCATCAATTGCAGCTAAAGCGTCATTCTTTTCTTTTTCTTCAATCTTATCTCCTAAATCTTTAATAGCTTTTTCTGTTTGGAAAATCATTTGTTCAGCATTATTTTTTACATCTGCTTCTTCTTTTCTTTTTTCATCGGCATCACGATTAGCTTCTGCTTCTTTTACCATCTTATCGATTTCATCTTCAGTTAATGTAGTATTAGAAGTAATAGTAATTTTTTGTTCCTTATTAGTTCCTAAATCTTTAGCAGTAACATTAACTATACCATTAGCATCAATATCAAATTTAACTTCAATTTGAGGAACACCACGTGGTGCTGGAACTATATCAGTTAATTGGAATCTTCCTAAAGTCTTATTATCCATAGCCATTGGTCTTTCACCCTGTAATACATGAATATCAACAGCTGGTTGATTATCTTGAGCTGTAGAGAATACTTGTGATTTAGAAGTTGGAATAGTAGTATTTCTAGGAATCAATACTGTCATAACATTACCTAATGTTTCAATTCCTAATGAAAGTGGTGTTACATCAAGTAATACAACATCATTAACATCTCCAGTTAATACTCCACCTTGAATAGCAGCACCCATAGCTACAACTTCATCAGGGTTAACGCTCTTATTTGGTTCTTTTCCTAATTCTTTCTTAACTAATTCTTGAACCATTGGTATACGAGTAGAACCACCTACTAAAATAACTTGATCAATATCACTAGCTTTCATCTTAGCATCTTTTAAGGCTTTTCTAACTGGTTCTAATGTAGAATCAACTAAATCTCTAATTAAATCTTCAAATTTAGCACGAGTAATAGTCATATCTAAATGAAGTGGTCCATCTTCTCCTTGAGTAATAAATGGACAAGAAATTTGAGTAGTCGTTACACCAGATAAATCTTTTTTAGCTTTTTCGCAAGCTTCTTTAAGTCTTTGAACAGCTAATTTATCTTTAAGTAAGTCTACACCATTTTCTTTTTTAAACTCTTGAGCTACATAATTAACTAAAACTTCGTCAAAATCATCTCCACCAAGTTTGTTATTACCTGCAGTAGCTTTAACTTCAAATACACCTTCACCTAACTCAAGAATTGAAACATCGAAAGTTCCTCCTCCTAAGTCATAAACTAAAATAGTTTGCATTTTATCTTGTTTATCTAAACCATATGCTAAAGCAGCTGCTGTTGGTTCATTAATAATTCTTTCAACTTCAAGTCCAGCAATCTTACCAGCATTTTTAGTAGCCTGTCTTTGAGCATCGTTAAAATATGCTGGAACTGTAATAACAGCTTTAGTAACTTTTTCTCCTAAATAAGCTTCTGCACTCTTCTTTAAATCTCCTAAAATCATTGCACTAATTTATTCAGGCGAATATTCTTTACCTTCTAATACTGTTTTTTCTTTTGTTCCCATTAACCTTTTAATACTTCTTTTAGTATTAGTATTAGTTTCAGCTTGACGTTTTGCAACATCTCCAACTAGCATTTCACCCTTTTTAAAAGCAACTATTGAAGGAGTTGTTCTATTTCCTTCTGGATTTGGGATAACTTTAGCTTCCCCTGCTTCTAGGACTGCAACACAACTATTAGTTGTTCCTAAGTCTATACCTATAATTTTACTCATCTTTATCATTCTCCTTTTCATTTACATTATCAATCTTATTTACTTTAACAGATGCACATCTTAATATCTTGTCATAATATGTATAACCTTTAGTAAACACTTCAGTTACCATATCATCCTTAACATTAGGATCACTCTCTGTAAATACACAATTAGCATATCTGGCATCAAATTCTTTTCCTAAACAATCAATTTCTTTAACACCATTCGCTTCCAATATCTCTTTAAAAGATTTATATATTAATTCAAAACCACTTAAATATTTTTTAAACTCTTCACTAACATCACCCTTAGGCATTGCTCTTTCAAAATTATCAAGAACAGGAAGTATACTATTTATAAACTCACCATTCGCATACTTAAGTAAATTAGAAACCTCTTCATCTTTTCTTTTTCTATAATTAATTAAATCAGCTTTACTTCTTAAAACCTCTTCTTCTAAAGATTTAACCTTCTCTTCCAATTCCTTAACATGACTATGTTTTTTCTTATCATGCTTTATATCTTTTTTATCATCCACTTTATCTACTTATCCTCCATATTATCTTTTATAAACTCAAGCATATTAACAACACGCTCATATTCCATTCTTTTAGGCCCTATAATAGCTATAGTTCCACTTTCACCACCATAGTTATACTTAGTCTTTATAATAGTTACATCATCATCTAATCTAGATTCTTTACCAATATAAATATTTATATCATTATCATCAGTTTCTTCAATCTCATTTAAAATAGAAACATCATCTAACTTATGAACTATGTTTTTAATCTTCTCAACAGTACTAAACTCAGGTTGATTAAGTATATTATTCTTTCCTACAAAGGATACATCACTTTTAGTAGTGAAATCACTAAATACATTATAGAAAGCATTATATATAGCTTCATGTTGTTTTACATACTGATTAATAATAGGTTTTATTTCAAATTCCAACTTCTTATTAACCTCATCAATTGGAGTTCCTTTTAATAATTTATTAATAAGTTCTACAGTCTTTTCAACATCTTTAATAGAAACATCATCAATAACAATATTCTTATGTTCTACATATCCCTTATCAGTAACAACAATAGCTAAAATATTATTACCTCCTAAAGGAACAACTTCAACCTTATTAAGTTTATTATCATTAGAACTAGATCCTAATACTACTGAAGTATAATCCGTAATAGAAGCAATAATCTCTAAACTCTTTCTTAAATAGTCATCAATATCAAGCTTATTATTATTTACAATAAGTTGTAATTTTAATAAATCATCTCCGTTGATTTCTTTAGGTTTCATAAGATTATCTACATAATACCTATATCCATCTTCAGATGGAATTCTACCACTAGAAATATGTGTCTTTTCAATAAGCCCTAAATCCTCTAAAACAGCCATTTCATTTCTAACAGTAGCAGAAGAACAACCTAACTTATCACAAATAAGTTTAGATCCAACAGGACTTACATTCTTCACATAATCTCTTACAATTAAATCTAATATTTTTTCTTGCCTTGAAGTTAACATATAACCTCCTTTAGCACTTATAATTCTCTAGTGCTAATTTCATTATAATAGTATGCATTAGCAATGTCAATATATAACTGCTAATTTTTAAAAATATTTTACACAATAAAAACATATACTTTTTCGTATATATCTTATTTATTTAATCTTCTTATTTTTTCTAGTGTTTCTTTATTTAAATATTCTCTAAATTTCCAACAATTCTTTTACATCTTAAATATTTTTCTTCATAATAATCACCTACAAGAATATGTTTTAATACAAAATAAAAGAAATAAATAAAGCTTTTTATTTATTTCTAAAATATCTAAATAATTACACTATTATTTGTTTTGGAAATCATATCCACAATTGCCACAAAACTTGGCATTAATAGAACAAGTATTATTACAATTAGGACAAGTTTTAGTAGCTTCATAATTCATTGATTCTTGTTCTAATCTTTGTTGTTCTGCTGCTATAGAATTAATATCTTTTTGAATGTTATTAATATTTTCCTGAGCATTATTTATATTAGATTGATTATTATTTACATTACTAACATTTTGATAATTATTTGTTTTACTAAAAGCAAGTATTGGCATACAAATAACAGGGAAGAAAATATTTAATACTCCAAGTCCACTACCCTTACCAAGTTTTATTGCTATTCTATAGTAAGATATAAATAAACATACAGTATTAGCAAATGGTATTAAACATAACCATCCAGGTAAATCACAAATTTTAAAGAATACCCAAACATTATATATTGGAATTAATGATTTCCATCCCTTTTCTCCACACTTATCAAATATCTTCCACATTGATATAATAATAAGTACAGAAATAGCCATAGAAATAATCCAAGAAAATGCTCCAAAAGTCGCAAACAAACCACTACTTGAACTTCCATAATCTCCATAATCACCCAAATCATAGCTGTAATAATAACTATTATCATACATAAAATATTCCTCCTTATTTTTAATCTCAAATAATATATATCAAAAAATATTTTATAAGTAAATATAAAAACATAAAAAAAGAAATCATTTACGATCTCTTTACATAATTCTTTTACTTAATAGATTATCTTTATTTATTCCATTTAAATAATCTTTAGCATTCATTCTTTTTTTACCCATAACTTGAAGTTCTAACACAATAAGTTCTCCATCTTCAAAATATATACCAAAACCATCTTTATATATATTAGATATTGAACCAACTTCTCCATGTTTTAATAAATCATATCTTGCTTTAAATATTTTCATACTTTCATTATCAAATAAAACATAAGCACCAATTCTTTTTAAAGCTCTTATTTTATTATAAGCAGAAATAACCCCTTCATTAAGATCTATTTTTTCATCACATCTTTTAATAACATAAGCAAAGCTTACCTTTTTCTCATCTTGATGAATAAATTTACAAGTTTCGTTAATAATACTAGGTAATACTTTCATAAGTAAATTTGCTCCTAAAACACTTAATTTATCTGATAAACTATCAATGTCATCATCTTCTAAAATAGGAAGCTTTTCTTCTTCTATAATATCTCCACTATCCATACCTTTATCAGTTCTCATAATAGTAATACCAGTTTCTTTATCACCATTCATAATACTTCTTTCAATCGGAGCACCACCCCTATAATTAGGAAGTAATGAAGCATGAACATTTATAGTTTTATACTTAGGATATTCTAATAACTCTAAAGGAAGTATTTGTCCATAAGCACAAGTAATAATAATATCAGGCTCTAAATCTATTATATCTTGATATTCATCTCTTAATTTAACAGGTTGTAACACTTTTATTCCATGTTCTTCAGCATAAACTTTAACAGGACTAGGTGTTAAAACCTTTTTTCTTCCAACTTCTTTGTCAGGTTGAGTAACAACACCACAAACATTAGTATTTTTACATAAAATATCCAAAACACTAACACTAAATAAAGGAGTTCCCATAAAAACAACTTTTAAATTCTTTAAATCCTCCATATTATCACCTCTAAATATATAAATAAAATACTAAAAATTTCAAGAAAAATCAAGACTAATCAGAAACTAATCTTCCAGCACCATTAAATACATAATTTAAAGTAGAATCAACAATCTTTTCGAGTTTTATAGAAACCTCATATATTTTAGTAGATAAAGAAGTAGAATAATCCTTATCTTCATCACTTAAATAATCTTTAATATCAACACTCTTACCACTTGATACATCCTCTTCAAACTTTTTTATTTGAGCATCAGTTAAAGTTTGTTCTCTAACACTCTTAGTATTATAATATCCACTCATATTAGCAAATAAAAGAGATAGAAAAAATACAAATAACGCAATAAGAAAAAACTTAGAAATATTTTTAAAATTCATAGTTATCCTCCAAAAACTTAAAAGACTCTGCTAAAACACATAAAGAGTTATAAACCTCCTCCAAAGTATTATAATTACCTCCAACTTCAATTAAAAATAAATTATCATCTAAATATTGATTAAAATGATCATTATCTCTATAAAAATCATTTCTCATAATTCCTTTATAATTACTATTAATATATTCTTTTAATTTTTCTATTCTTTTTAAATTATTATTTAAATTATCTCTATCCTTACCTATCGTAAACATAATCTTAGCATAACTCTTATTATTCATAACAAAAGTAGAATTATCTTTAGATAAAGCATCTCTATGTAAATCAATAAAATACTTAATATTAGGATATTTATTCTTTATTTCATTTACAAAACCACGAGTTACAGTATAAGTATATGGATAATTCCAGTTATTTTTCTTAACTATACTCATTACATCTCTTTCTTCAACTAAAGAATTAAAACCTTGTTTTTCAAGTTCATCTTTTAATATAAAACTTGCAGTAACAACATTACTTTTAATATTATAAGGGTTTTTTACTCCTTCTTCATATCCTTCGCTTTGATGAGTATTATAAATATAAAACATATAATCTTTATTCAAAGACTTATTACTTAAATTAACTATACTATTTTTCTCTAATAAATAATTATTAAAGGCATTTTTAAAAACACTTAATATCATTCCATTAGAATTACTATCTGTATAATTAGCCTTAACTAAGTTTTTACTAAAAAAATCTATAGAATAATAAATACTAATAACAAATAAAAAAAGACAAAACATAGTTTTAAAAGTTCTTTTGATAATATCACCTCTACAGTAAAAATATCAAAATCAAACCATCTATTTTGTCGATAAAAAAGGATGTAAAACTAAATTAATAGATTCCCCAATAAGCTTAGATAAATTAAGTATATCAAAATCTATTTCTTTAGGAGTAACAATAAGGTTATATCCAACTGGAGTTAATACATCAAGTATCAAAGCTTTTTTCTCAAAATTAGATAAAGACCCAAAAGCTCCCAAAAAAAATGACTCTTCTTCTTTATTTAATCCTGGTATATCATATTTATTATAATTAAGCATATTACTAGGAATAAGTTTATTACTTAAAACATCTTTATTTTTTAAATTATAACTAAAATGCTTACTCATAAAATTAATTGTATCCAAAACTATCGTAGTAGCATCAACAACTGTAGGAATACCAATTGCAATAACAGGAACTCCTAAAACATCACTACTAATTTCTTTTCTTAAATTACCCACTCCACTTCCAGGATTAATACCTGTATCAGTTATTTGAATAGTTTTACAAACTCTTTCTATAGAACCGCTTGCTAAAGCATCTATTACTATAATTAAAGACGGCTTAACATCTTTAACAATAGAATAAATTATATCTCCAGTTTCTATTCCAGTTTCCCCCATAACCCCAGGAGTTATTTTAGAAACAATACTAAATCCATCCTCTAAAGAACCATATAAATCATAAATATGTTTAGTACTTTTTATAATATCTAAAGTTTTAGGCCCAACAGCATCAGGAGTAGACTTATCATTTCCAAGTCCTATAACTAAAACATTGTCTTTATTTATATATTTTTTAAGTTCTTTAACAAAAACCTCTTTTAAATTAGCATAATTACTACTATCAGTAATATCATTGAAATATATAGTAGTATACCTACCTGCACTCTTATTAATCTCTTTTGCCTGATCTTCATCTAATACAATATTACTAACTTTAATATCTTTATAAGTATAAATATCTTCAGAAACTAATGCTTTATCATTATTTTCAATAATATCTGTAACTAAATCAGTTCTAATAGAAAATTTACTTAAATCAACTTCGCGCATAACATCACCATTATTAGTATTATTAATTAAATAAAAAAAAATACAAACTAAATAAATTTACTAAAATTTAAAAAAATATTTGCATTTTCATAAATATTTTGTTAAAATTAGTATTGTTATAAAAGCGAGGTGAAATTATGCCAAATATTAAAAGTGCTAAAAAAAGAGTAAAAACAGATGCAAAAAAGAAAATATTAAATAGAGACAAAGTATCTAGCATGAGAACTGCCATTAAAAAAACAAAATTAGAAGTTAAAAATGGTAATAAAGAAACTGCTTTAAACAATATGAAAGATGCTATCAAAAAAATAGATAAAGCTTGTGCTAAAGGATTAATTAAAAAGAATAAAGCTGCACGTGATAAATCAAAATTAATGAGTTCTGTAAACGAAATTAAATAAAGACTTTTGTCTTTATTTTTTTTATGTTATATTATTAATGTGATAATATGAAAAGAAATAAACCATTAATAAAAATATTAAATTTTTTGCTTGTTATTGTTATGATTATTTTATCATTTCTCGTATATCAAGAAATAAAAATAATTCTTAAAAAAGAAATAGTAGCAACAGAAAGTATAAATAAAGATCAAGATATAATAAATGAATATGGGAAAATATTTAAAGAAAAAGTAAAAGAATATAAAACAATAAACAATACATTACCAAAATATAAAGATATAAAAAATAATATAATATATGGTAACTATAATGTTTATTGTAATATTAATGAAATATATAGTGAAGATAAAATTTATTTATCCATGTGTTATATTGATAACAATTATACTACAGCTTTCTATGGTAAAAGAGAAAAATCAATTGATGAAAATGGATTACTAAAAAACGAATATTTCATTGATTATGATTATTTATATGTAAAAAATACAAATGATTTCAAAGCAAAATCTGATAAAGATGTAGATAATATAATATATACAATAGTAAATAGTGGTATAGATAAATTCTCATTTAAATGTAGCTATGATAACTGTATAAAACATGTAAATGAAATAATGGATACCAAATACTCTCTAGCATATATAAATTCATTTGTTCATCCATTCAATTCATATAAAACAATAACTATAAATCATAATAGTATTTCAAATGTAACAATAGAAGTAGAAAAAAAATATAAACAAGATGAAATAAATACAACTGATAAATTAATAGATGAAATAATAAAAAATAATATAAAAGATAATATGACAACAAAAGAAAAAATAAGAACCTTACATGACTATATAATAAATAATAGTAGTTATGCTACTGATGATATTGTAGCAAAGTATGAAAATGAAACATTTAATACAGCTTATAGTATCTTAACAACAGGATATGGAAGATGTAATGCCTATTCAGACTTCATCTCTATCGCACTAAATAAACTAAATATTCCAAACTATCAAATCCCAAGCAAAACACACGTGTGGAACTTAGTGTATTTAGATAAAGAATGGTTACATTTAGATGCAACCTGGGATGATCCTGTAACATCAAATAATGAAAATATTCTAGATTATACCTACTTCTTAATAACAGATGAAAAATTATCAAGTCTAAATATAGCAGAACATGAATACGATAAAAATATATACTTAGAATTAAAATAAGATATGTAAAACACATATCTTATTTTTTTATAATATCTAAAACAATATCATCAAAACTAATTAAATCAACATCATACCATTTAATAAAGTCAAATTGATTATTAAAAAAAGTATATTGTCTTTTAGCATAATGTCTAGAAGATTTTTTAATATCATCTAAAGCTTCATTTAAGCTAATCGCACCATCAAAATATCTATATAACTCTTTATACCCTATCGCAGTCATTACAGCTCTACATCTAATTCCTTTATCATATAATGATTTAACCTCAGAAATTAACCCTTCATCAACCATTATATCAACTCTTTTATTTATAATGTCATATAAATTTTTTCTATCTCTTGTAAGACCTATAAGTTTAAAATCATATAATTTTTTATCACTCTTAGAATTAAAATCAAAATCGTATAATAAAGCCTTTAAATATAAACCAGTTCCACCAACTATTACAACATTTTTACCTCTACTTAATATATCTTCAATTATTCTTCTTCCTAAAACCTGATAATTATAAGCATTAAAGCTATCATTAACACTAACAACATCAAACAAGTGATGCTTAATCCCCATCTTCTCTTCTTCTTTTATCTTAGCAACACCAATATTTAATTCTTTATATACTTGCATACTATCACAATTAATAATTTCAGCATTAACTTCTTTTGCCAAACTAACACTAAGTTTTGTTTTTCCAACTCCAGTTGGTCCCACTATTGCATATATCATTTTCTAACTCTAACCACACTTTCTAAAGAATTTCTTAACTCATTAAATCTTTCTATTTTACCAGAATACTCTCTACCCATTCTTTTAAGCTCCATTAAAAAATATTTAAATATTTTGTTATCATGACCAAACTCAAAAGTTTGTCTATATAAATCACTCATCTCTTTCGAATCATTTATAAATAAAAATTCTATATCTCTCTTTAATTTATCAGAACAACATAAAGCATCAAATAATCCTTCATTAATATACATAGTATTCCAATAAAAGGCTTGATTTGTTTTTTCAGCGTCATTCATATGAAAATACATATCAGTATCAATAACTTTAAAACCATCTTCTCCAAATAATATATTTTGTCCAAAAGAATCTTCTAAAAATATAGATTGCGAAGATAATTTATCTGTATCTTTATATAATTTTTTTAAACTTGCTTCAAAATCAACTAAATAAGGATCAGCAAAAGGAATATACTCACCATCAACAACTTTTAAAAAAGGTATTCCTTCTACATATTTTAATAAAGTATATTTATTTTTTTCATCCATAAAATGAGCAAAAACATAAGTATCATTTTCAACACCAATAGTTCCCTTTTGGTTACTAGGAATTCTATTTTTATATATTTTCTTAACTATACCCCCATCAAGTAAATAACACTTAGCATAAGTACCTTCCCCTATCATAGGTGTCATACCATCAACTCCAATGTCCTAAATTATATCATAAAACAAAAAAGAAATCAATTTTTGATTTCTCAGAGTGTTGACAAAGATCAATGTTCTGAAAAAAACATATATTTTTTGTATATATTTATTCAACTCTTTTAAACATCTTTTGAAGTTCATATATAGAATAACTTATAATAGTAGGTCTACCATGAGGACAAGTATATGGATTAGATGTTTCATATAATCTATCAAGTAATATTCTCATATCTTCCATAGTAATATGTTGATTAGCTTTAATAGACATTTTACAAGCTAAAGTTATTGCTATTTTTTCATTAAACTTTTCTAAAGAAAAGTCATTATTAGTTATAATAATTTCTATTATTTTTCTTAAAGATTCTACTACATAATCTTTTTTTATCCACTTAGGATGACTTCTTATAATAATAGTATTATTACCAAACTCTTCATACTCTATATGAACTTTATCTAAAATATTAAACTTATCTTTTAAATTTAAATACTCATCTACTGATAATTCTATCTTTATTGGTATAAGAGGAGAAATAACTTCGTTATTATCTTCCCCTAATTTAGCTTTATAATATTCATAATTAATTCTTTCATTCGCAGCATGTTGATCTATTATATACATACCATCTTCATTTTCTCCAACTATATAAGTTCCATGAATTAATCCTACTGGATTTATCTTTTTATATTTTTGTTTTTCATTATATACAGCTTCTTCCTCTAAAACATTAAAATCAAAACTAATTTCTTCAAATTGAGGAAGAACTTCATCATTACTTTTATAATCAATATCTTTATTTACAGTAGTAACACTATCTACATTACTAATAGGTTTATTTTCATATTTAACCTCAGGTATAAGCATAAGTTTAGATAAAACTTTACTTAATTCATCATATATTAAAGTTTTTAATTCATCTAATTTAGAAAACTTAACTTCCATTTTTGTCGGATGAACATTTACATCTATAATATAAGGATCAACATCTATATTTAATACCACTATAGGATATCTATCATGAAATAAATAAGTATGATAACTATCCATTATAACTCTATTAATATCATTATTCTTTATACTTCTTCCATTAACTAAAATAGTTATAAAATTTCTATTAGAACGATTAACTTCAGGATAAGAAATATAACCACTTACAAAATAATCATCACAAGAAGTTTCTATTCTAGCCATTTTCTTAACTACATCTATACCGTATATACTTCCTATTACCTGTAATAAATTACCATTTCCAACAGTATTTAAAATAACTTTACCATTATTAGTTAAAACAAATTTAATAAATGGTTTAGATAAAGCCATTCTATTTATATAATTAGTAATATTAGCAAGTTCAGTATTTAAAGACTTTAAATATTTTAAACGAGCTGGAGTATTAAAAAATATATCTTTAACTGTAACCGTAGTTCCCTTTTGTAAATCAGAATCTTTTACAGAAGTAATAACCCCTCCAGAAATAGAAACTAAAGTTCCAACCTCTCCATTACTGGTTTTTATGCTCATATTAGATACTGCTGCTATTGAAGGTAAAGCTTCTCCTCTAAAGCCTAATGTATTAATATTAAACAAATCTTCATCACTATAAAGTTTACTAGTAGCATGTCTTTGTAATGAATTAACAGCATCATCACGATCCATTCCAACTCCATCATCAGTAACTTTAATTTCCTTTATTCCTGAATCAATAAGTTCAACTTTTATAACATCAGCCTTTGCATCAATAGAATTTTCTACAAGTTCCTTAACAACATTCATAAGTTGTTCAACAACTTCTCCTGCCGCTATTTTATTAGCCAAATTATAATCCATTACTTTTATAACACTCATACTAAATCACCTATTAATAATTATATCATAAAATATAAGGAAAGGAGAAGATATCATATGAATCAAAATACATGCCCATGCAATAAAAATAAAAAAAATTATAACTATAATAATTATAGCTATATGAATAACAATAGCTATATACCATATAATTACAATTATCAATATCCATATCAAAGTGATAGATTTGGAGGAGGTTTTGTCTTACCATTTGCCTTAGGATTTGCAACTGCACCACTTTTCATAAGACCTAGGCCTTACCAACCATATCCATATCCATACTACCAAAACCCATATTATCAAAAACCATTTTTCTATTAAAAAAATATCCATAAAAAGGATATTTTTTTAAAACATAGTCTTAATAACAGGATCACTAATAACTTCTAAACAATTAGCAATTTTATTCTTAGCATTAATACACTTATAATTAATATCAGTAAGTAAAACCATATCTTCATTAAGTATATAACCTACTTTAGCTTTAAATAAATTAACTATTTGTTCTTTATATTCTTCTATAATCTGACTCATTTCATAATTTAATTTATCTTTATTTAAAATTACTTGTTTTAATAACTTGTTCTTATATACAAGTAAAGGTTTATCAAAATTATATTCCATATTTATAATCTTATAAACTAATTTACTATATTTCTCTAACTCTTTTTGAGATAAATCTTTATCTAAATAAACAACTCTATTCATATCATTTATAATCTTTAATTGTTTATTTCTAATAGTATTAATAAAACTAATAAAATAATCTTTTAATTCATAAAAAGCTTGTTCTCTATTATCAGTTTTCTTTAACTTAGTCTTTTTAAATATTTCATCTTTCATTTCATTTAATATTTTTTCAATCTCTTTAGTATTTTCTAAAGAACTATTCTTTAAACCTTCAACTGTAGAAACTTGTAATAATTGATAAGCATAATCAGATACAGCTTTAAAGTTTTTATCTCTAACAGATTTATTCTCAGTAATAATACTTTTAGAAAAATCATAAAAAACACTTTTAAACTTTTCAAAAATACTATTTTTTGTATTATCTATAATATTTAATATATTATTTTTAATTCTTAACTTATATTCATAAACTATTTTTTCTATAAATTCATAACCTTCGACATTATATTTAAGTTTATATGCTATAGATATATTATATGCAAATATATCTAAAGAACTATTAGTAAGTTGCTCCATCTTTTTATAATATCCTAAGTCTTTAAGCTTATTTTTATAGTCTTTTTCTATAGCATATAAGCTTTTTACATTTATCATAGGATTTTCAACAACAAAACTTACTACTTCTTTTAATGATTTATTTAAATCCATAACACTTGAATATAAATAATCAATACAACTTGAATATAACTTAATCAAATTAGTAGTTAGTGAATCTTTTATAATTTTATCAGTTATATAAGAACTAAACTTTTCTTGAAGCTCACTTGATATATCTTTTTGTATATTACTAATTTCATGAGAGATAATTTTATTACAAGCTTTATATGTTTTTTTAGTAAATGCATTTAAACTGTCAAATTCTTTTACAAAATAATCTTTTTTCATAAATTATCCCTCCTTATCTTATACTTCTATTATTATTTTACTAAATAGTAAAATAATATACAATCTATATGTGTATAACAATACAAGAAATATGTAAAATTTTACATATTATTTATATATTTACTTTTTATAATATTTAATGTATAATTTATCTAGAATAAGGAGGGATAAAATGAATAGTGATAAAAACTTTAAAGATATGATAGACTTTATTGATACAACTGCTAAAACAAATAAAGTTAAAAAGAAAAAAATGAGTAAAACTATGTTAGTATTAATAAACCTTTTATCAATTTCCCTACTTATAGGTGGAGGAATAGGAATAAAAATTCTATATGATAGAGCAAAAGATTATAACAATATAGAACAAATGGAAAAAGATTTAGCTAACTTATATGAAGAACCAACAGTTGAAGAACCAACTGATCCTGATAGTGACTTAGTAACTCCTGATGAAAACCAATCTGTAGATAATTATGAAAATAAATCATTTGATGAATTATTAGCAATAAATCAAGATACCGTAGCATGGTTAAAAGTTAAAAATACTAATATAAATATGCCTATAGTTAAAGCATCTAATAATAGTTATTATTTAACTCATAACTTTAAAAAAGAAAACTCAAGTATTGGCTGGTTATTCGCAGACTACCGTAATGAATTTTCTAACGGATTATCAAGAAATACAATCATATATGGACATACATTTAGAAATGGATCTCCTCTTATGATGGGAACACTAAAATATGTTTTAAAAGATTCATGGTTAAAAGATGAATCAAACTATACAATAACTTTTAATACTAAAGCTAAAAATATGAAATGGCAAATATTCAGTATTTATACAACACCAGTTACAGATGATTATTTAAGAGTTAATTTTAATTCAGATGATGATTTCTTACAATTTACAAAAGCTTTAAAAGCAAAAAGTATTAAGAAATTTAATGCTGAAATAAAAGATAATGATTATATATTAACCCTTTCTACATGTTATGGTAATTCTGAAAATCGTTTAGTAGTCCATGCAAAACTTATAAGAAACTAAAAAGATATGTTTACCATATCTTTTTTTATTATTATATAAAATAAATATTTTATTCTTCTTCTAAATAATTTTCTCCCTTATGAGGTTCAGTAAATAATAAATCTCTATAATTTTGTTGCCTTAAAACTTCATAAACCATAATAGCAACACAATTAGATAAATTTAAAGCTCTTACATTACTAGTCATTGGTATTCTCATACATCTATCTAAATGATTCTTTAATATTTCCTTAGGAATTCCTGTTGTTTCCTTACCAAATATTAAATATATATTACTATTACAATCACTATAATCAAAACTAGTATGTGGCTTTTTACCATATCTTGTAAAATAATAAAACTCTCCCTTATTTTTAGATAAAAACTCATCATAATCTTTATAAACAAAGTATTCTAATTTATCTATATAATTTACTCCACTTCTTTTAAGATGAGCATCATCTATAGAAAAACCTAAAGGTTCAATTAAATGAAGCCTTGCACCAGTAGCAACACAAGTCCTCATTATATTACCAGTGTTCTGAGGTATTAAAGGCTCATATAAAACAACATTTATCATTATATTTCA